>NZ_JBVJND010000044.1:0-70845 GCF_055583825.1 Streptomyces sp. NPDC104367
CACCCCCCAGGTCATCCGTTCGACAGGGGGACACAGTCATGCCGGGCCCGGAGGCCAGCGGCCCCATTGCGGAGCCGCGAAGAACATAACGGGGGTCGTCGGGGCCCCGTCTCGGCAAGCGGCTTACGCGGCACCGTCGTTGCAGATCGCAACGTCGATTTCGGTGAGGTCAAGGTGTCCGGGCGTGCCTTGAGGGGCTTATGTACGGCTGATACGGTGCGATCGCTTGACACTCGCCCTGCTGCCGAGTATTTGGCCGGGTCCGGGCGGTTGGTGTCGAGTGTCCGCTTTCGAGGCGTTGACAGAGTTTCAGAGTTCTTGACAGACAGAGTCTGGTTGTAACGGGGAGCGGTTGCGTGAAGATCCAGGAGCGTACGGGGGCGGGCGCCGGTCGTTCGGCCGGTCCGGCTCAGCCTTCGGTCGGTGACCGGCTTCCCACGGCCCCCAGGGAGCGCAAGCCCGCGCTGGCCGCGCTCGCGGTGCTGCTGATCCTGCTCGGCGCGCTGGGCGCGACGACGCTCGTGCTGCAGGCCGGCAACCGCATCGAGGTCATCAAGGCGACCGCCGACATCCAGCCCGGCGAGGCGGTGACCGACAGCAACGTGACGTCCGTGCTGGTCGCGGCCGACGACAGCATCAACTACGTCAAGTGGTCCCAGCTCAGCACCCTGAAGACCTTCAAGGCCAAGACGACCATCTACAAGGGCACGGTCGTCATGGGGCAGATGTTCGGCAAGGAGAGCACCCTGCCCTCCGGCAAGGCCACCGTCGGACTCTCCCTCAAGGAGGGCCAGTACCCGGCCGGCCTCAAGATCGGTGACGTCGTCGCCGCCTACCGCGTGAGCACCAACGGCTCCTCCGGCAGCGGTTCCTCCGGCGACAGCTCCTCGTCCTCCGGCGGCGACTCCCCGATCGTCAGCGACGCCAAGGTCAGCTACGTGCCGGACGGCAAGAGCGACGGCGAGTTCGTCAGCAGCACCAACCTGGCCGTGACGCTCACCGTGGACAGCGGCGACGCCGCCGCGCTGGCCCAGGCCGCCGCGTCGAGCTCGGTCGCCCTGGTCCTCGTACCCGGCAACGGCAACTAGAAGGCGGCCGACACCCATGGCGCTCATCGCAATCGCCGCCGACAAGGGTTCCCCCGGCGTCACCACCGCGGCCGTCGCGCTGGCCGCGGTCTGGCCGCGCCGCGTCCTGCTCGCCGAGGCCGACCCGGCCGGCGGCGACCTCGTCTACCGCAGCGCCGCCGCGCACGGCGGACCGCTGAACCCGAACACCGGCATGCTGTCCATAGCCGCCACCGCGCGGCGCGGCCTGGTGCCCGACCAACTCTGGGACCACGTGCAGCCGTTGAGCGGCGGCCTTGAGGTGCTCGTCGGGCTCGGGATCGCCGAGCACGCCGCCGGCCTCGCCGGGCTCTGGCCCACCCTCGGGCACGCCTTCGCCTCCCTCGCCGACTCCCCGAACGCCCCGGCCGACGTCATCGCCGACTGCGGCCGGATCAGCGGCGACACCCCGGCCGTGGAGCTGTTCCCGCACGCCGCCCTGGTGCTGCTCGTCTCGCGCACCGAGCCGGAGGCGCTCGCCCGGGTCCGGGACCGTGCCGCCGCGCTCGCGCAGAGGCTGCACGGCGGCCCGCGCGGCGCCGCCTCCCTCGCCACCCCGCTGATCGGGGTCGTGCTGGTCGCCGACCCGGCCGGCGCAGGCAAGCTGGTCAACCAGGTCAACGACATGCTCGTGCACGCCCAGACCGGCGCCCGTGTGGTCGGCACCATCGCCGACGACCCGGCCGGCGCCGACCAGTTGGCCGGCCGCAGGCGCGGGCGCCTCGACAAGTCCCTGCTGATCCGCTCCGCCCGCAAGGTCACCGCCGACCTCCACCAGCAGTACGGCGCCTCCTGGGCCGTACCGACGCAGGCGCCCCACACGGGGGCCGGCCGATGACCGCTGTCGACCACCAGTTGGTCAAGCGGTTCCGGCAGGACGCCGGCGACCGGATCGCCGAGCAGCGGCGCCAGGACCAGACGTCCGGTGTGACGCCGATGTCCACCGAGGACGAACGGCAGTACGCCCGCGCGGTCATAGCCCAGATCCTGGAGGAGTACGCCCGCGCGGAGATCAACGCCGGGCGCACCCCGCTGGACGCGGAGACCGAGGAGCAGTACGCGGCGGCCGTGCACGCCGCGCTGTTCGGCGTGGGCCGGCTCCAGCCGCTGCTCGACGACCCCGACGTCGAGAACATCGACATCAACGGCTGCGACCAGGTGTTCGTCGGATACAGCGACGGGCGCGAGGTCAAGGGCGATTCCGTCGCGGAGACGGACGAGGAGCTCATCGAGCTGATCCAGGTGCTCGGCGCGTACTCGGGCCTGTCGTCCCGGCCGTTCGACTCCGCGAACCCGCAGCTCGACCTGCGGCTGCCGGACGGCTCCCGGCTCTCGGCCGTCATGGACGTCGCCCGGCGGCCCGCGCTGTCCATCCGGCGCGCCCGCATGGGCAAGGTGTTCATCTCCGACCTCGTCGGCAACGGCACCATGTCGCCCGAGGTCGCGCACTTCATGGCCTGCGCCGTCCGCGCCCGCAAGAACATCATGATCGCGGGGGCCACCAACGCCGGCAAGACCACCCTGCTGCGCGCCCTCGCCAACGAGATCCCGCCCTACGAACGGCTCATCACCGTCGAACGGGCCCTGGAACTGGGCCTCGACACCTTCCACGACCTGCACCCCAACGTGGTGGCGTTCGAGGAACGCCTGCCCAACTCCGAGGGGCAGGGCGCCATCTCCATGGCCGAACTCGTCCGGCGCTCCCTGCGCATGAACCCGTCCCGGGTCATCGTCGGCGAGGTTCTCGGCGACGAGATCGTCACCATGCTCAACGCGATGTCGCAGGGCAACGACGGATCGCTGTCCACGATCCACGCCAACAGCTCCAGCGAGGTCTTCAACCGCATCTCGACCTACGCGCTCCAGGCCTCCGAACGGCTGCCCATCGAGGCCAGCCAGATGCTGATCGCGGGCGCGGTGAACTTCGTCGTCTTCATCCAGCGGCGCAACGACTTCCAGACCGGCGGCCGGCTCCAGCGCATGGTCACCTCGGTCCGCGAGGTCAACGGCGTCGACGGCCGGGTGCTCTCCAGCGAGGTGTTCGCGGAGACGCCCGACGGCCGGGTCGTCCCGCACGCGCCCATATCCTGCCTGGAGGACCTGATGGCCTACGGCTACCAGCCGCAAGGCGCCTGGGGGTGAGGTGACATGAACCTGGACTCCCTGGGCTCCATGGGCGGGCTCTTCTCCACCTCGGTCCTCGTCGCCCTCGGCTGCGGAATCGCCGTCGGCGGCGGACTCGCGCTGCTGATCCTGGCGGTCCGCGGCCTGCCCGCCAAGCCCGACCACGAGAAGCAGCGCGCCAACGAACGGGCCGCCGAACTGGTCCGGTTCGCCGGTCAGCGCGGCTCGCTCGCCGCGATCGTCGGCCTCGTCGTGCTGCTGCTGACCCGCTGGGCGGTGGCCGGCATCGCCGCCGGTGTCCTCGTCTTCTTCTGGGACAAGCTGTTCGGTGGTGCCGCCGAGGAGCGGGCCGCGATGAAGCGCGTGGAGGCGCTCGCCTCCTGGACCGAGTCGCTGCGCGACACGATCGCCGGCGCGGTCGGCCTGGAGCAGGCCATCCCCGCGTCGGCGCGGGCCGCGGCCCCGGTCCTGCGGCCGCACCTCGACGCCCTCGTCGACCGGCTGCGCGCCCGCACCCCGCTGCCCGACGCGCTCCAGCACCTCGCCGACGAGATCGACGACGCGTCCGCCGACATCATCGTGGCCGCGCTCATCCTCAACGCCCGGCTGCGCGGCCCCGGTCTGCGCCAGGTGCTCGGCGCGCTCGCCAAGTCCTCGCGCGAGGAGGTCGACATGCGCCAGCGCGTGATGGCCCAACGCGCCTCCACCCGGCGGTCGGTGCAGATCGTCGTCGCCGTGTCGGTCGCGTTCGTGCTCGGTCTGTCCGTCTTCAACCGCGACTTCGTGTCGCCGTACGGCACGGCGGTCGGGCAGCTCGTACTCGCCCTGGTCTGCGGCCTGTTCGCGCTCGGCTTCTGGTGGCTGCGCAAGCTGTCCACCATCGAGACCCCGCAGCGGTTCCTGATCCGCGACCAGTCCTCCGTGCAGTTCGTCCGGCCGCCGCGCAACGCACCGGGCCAGCCCGGGCAGCCAGGCCAGCCGGGTCAGCAACAGCTTCCCGCTGACGAAGGGGTACGCCGATGAGCCTCACGATGCCGATCATCGTCGGTGTGGTCCTGGGCCTGGGCGTCTACGCCCTGATCCGCGCCCTGATGCCGTCCAGGCGCAGCGCGGTCGCCCAGGTCGCCCGGATCGACGCGATGCGGGCCCGCGGTGCCGCGTACGAGTCGGCGCGGCAGACGCGGGACGCCGGCCGGATCGGCACGCTGCGCGCCGAAGTCGGCGAGCGCGTCGCCGAGTTCTACCGGCAGCAGGGCTGGGAGCAGCGCTCGCTCCGCGCCGACCTCGCCGTGCTGGACCGCAGCTGGGAGAAGTTCCTGGCGACCAAGGTGCTGCTGGCGGCCGCGGGCCTGATCTTCGGCCCGTTCCTGTTCGCCGTGGTCTGGACGCTGGGCGTCGGCCGCAGCCCGGTCGTCCCGGTCTGGCTGGCCCTGTCCTGCGCGGCCCTGTTCTTCTTCCTGCCCGACCTGGAGGTACGCCGGGACGCGGCCGACAAGCGCCGGGACCTCAGGCGGGTCATCGGCGCCTACCTCGACCTGGTGTCGATGAGCCTCGCCGGCGGCCGCGGCCTGCCCGAGGCCCTGATGGCGGCGGCCGAGGTCTCCGACGGCTGGGCCAACCAGCGCATCCGCAACGCCCTGTCCGACGCCCGGATCACCGGCGTCAGCCAGTGGCAGGCGCTCGGCGCGCTCGGCGAGGAACTGGGCGTCGAGGAGCTGAAGGACCTGTCGGCCTCGCTGGCCCTGGTCGCGGACGACGGCGCCAAGGTCCGCGAGTCCCTCGCCTCCCGCGCGGAGACCATGCGCCACCGCGAACTGGCCGAGATCGAGGGCAGCGCGGGCGAGAAGTCCCAGTCGATGCTCGTCGCCCAGCTGCTGCTGTGCGCCGGCTTCCTGGTTTTCCTGATCTTCCCGGCGGCGATGCGGGTGTTCCAGGTGAGCTGATGTTCTGTGCTTCGGGATGAGCTGATTCGAGAACCTTCGCCAACTGCTGTATCGAGAGGACAAGTCATCATGAACGGACGGAACTTCAGCACCGGTATCCCGGCGATGGACTTCCTGGTCACCTTCCTGCGGGCGCGTGTGGAGCGGGCCCGCTCCGGCGAGCTGGACCGCGGCGCCTCCGCCGTCGAGTGGGTCATCATCTCCGCGGTCGTCGTGGCGATCGTGGGCGTCGTGGCCGCCATCATCAACGCCGCCCTCAGCGACGGCGCCAACAAGGTCGGCGACTGCATCAAGGGCGCCAGCGCGAGCAAGACCTGCTGAACGGGCGGACGTACGACAACGGGGTGACGGGGTGACGGGGATGTCTGTGGGCGTGGGCAGGGGTCCGCGCGGCTGGATACGCCGCCGGGCGGCCGCCGCGCGCGGGGACTCGGGCGACTCGGGCATGACGGCCATCGAGTTCGTGCTGCTCACCCCCGTCCTCTTCTTCATGATCTTCGCGACGGTGCAGTTCGCGCTGTACTTCTTCGCCGACCACGTGGCCCAGGCGGCGGCCCAGGCCGGCGCCCGCAAGGCCCGTGCCACCGCCGACGCGCAGCCCGGCGCCTGGCGCGGCGAGGCCCGCGACGTGGTCGACTCCTACATCAGCCAGCTCGGGCCGCAACTGGTGCTGGCGCCCGACGTGAAGACGCTCCAGCCGGAGCAGAACACGGTCGGCGTCGAGATCACCGCGCGCATCCCGACCGTCTTCCCGGGCCTGGGCCTGACGGTGCACGCGCAGTCGTCGGGACCGGTGGAACGCTTCGTGGAGGACAACTAGATGCCCGCCCGCCCCGGAGCGGCCCGTGACGCCTCCCGTGACGCCTCCCGTAAGAGAGCCCGTGAAGGGGCTTCGGACGACCGGGGGTTGTCGACCGTCGAGGTCGTCATCCTCGCGCCGGTCATGATCCTCTTCATCCTGGTCCTGGTCGCCTTCGGCCAACTCGTCGACGGACGCGGCGCGATCGACGGCGCCGCGCGCGACGCGGCCCGCGCCGGCTCCATCCAGAAGGACCACGCCACGGCCATGTCGGAGGCCCAGAAGGCCGCGGACGCCGACCTGTCGGACGTCTGCTCCGGCCCGGTCTCCGTCGTCCAGACCAGCCAGGGCTTCGAGCCCGACACCATCTTCACGGTCGAGGTCAGCTGCGAGGTGCGGGGCCTGGCCATGCTGGGCCTGGACATCCCGACGACGCTCACCGCGAGCTTCTCCTCACCGCTCGACCCCTTCCGGAGGGCGGCATGAGCATCGCCGTGCTGCGCACCTGGTGGACCGCACGGCGGCTCCGCCTGGACGACCGCGGCTCGGGCGCCGGCGCGGTCATCATCTTCGCCCTGGTGTTCCTGTCGCTGTCCGCCTTCGTCATCGACGGCGGGCTGTCCATCTCCAAGCGCGAACGCGCCGCCGACATCGCGGAACAGGCGGCCCGTTACGCGGCGCAGGACATCGACGTGGACAAGCTCTACGAGAACCAGGGCGCCGCGCCCATCAACTACCAGGACTGCGACGCCCGGGTGAAGACCTTCGCCCGTGAGATGGACATGTCGGCGGCCGACATCGCCGGCACGCACTGCACCGCCGCCGACGCCCAGCAGGTCCAGGTCGAGGTCCAGCTGACGTACCAGCCGGTCTTCACCGGGATGTTCTACGGCGGCGCCATCGTCGTCCACGGCGAGGCGACCGCGGTCAACGAGGTCGGCTAGGCGCTCCGCTGGGGTGGGCCGGGACTGCGGCAGGAACAGGCTGATGCTGGGGGAGGCCGGGATCGCCGCCAGGTCGGTCGGGGCTGCGGCCGGGGCAGGCCGGGATCGTCGCCGGGGCGGGGCGGGGCGGGGCGGGGCGGGGCTGCGGCAGGCAAGGGTTGGGACCCCCACTGGGGAAGGCCGGGACCACCGTCGGAAGGGCCGGGGCTGGTGTCGGTCGGCTGTGCGACTGCTTTTGGCCGGCTGGGGTGCCGTCGTCGTCGGTCGCGCGGTTGTCCGGGCGGCCTCGGGCGCTGCCGGACCGTGGTGGACTTCGCCGGACCCGCTCAGGGGCGGTGCTCGCGACCCCCGCCGTGTCCGTGGCCACCGGGGTTCCCGTGGCCGTGGCCGTGGTCGTGCTGCGGCGGGCAGTCGTCCGTGGGCGGGGTGGGTTCCCCCGCGGGCGGGCTTTCCACGGGCGTCGGGTCCTCGGTGACGGGCGGGTCCGTCGGCTCCGTGGGCGGGGTCGGGTCCTGCGACCCCGCCGGGGGAGCCGGTGCGGTCGGCTGTGCCGGGGGAGTGGACCCGGCGGGCGCCGACGGCTCGGGCGTCGCGGGCGGGGCCGAGGTCTCCCCACCGCTCCCCGAGCCCGTCCCGTCCGTCCCGCCCGGACCGCCTGGCACGGACGACGGCGACGGCGACGGAGATGCGGCCGTGTCCCCGTCCCCGGACGGCCCTGTCGCCGTTCCCGGGGGCGGCTCCTCGCCGCCTCCCGCCGTCACGGCCACCGGCCGGGCGGAGGGCAGGTCCGTCGGGCTCACCGCCGCCGTCGGTGTCCCGCCCACCGGTATGCGCGCCCCCGGCGCGTCGGCCACGGGCGTCCGCCGGGCCGGTGCCGACGGGGTCTGGCCCGTGCCGAGGACGAGCACCAGGGCGGTCGTCCCCGCCACCAGCGCCCCGGCGGCGACCACGACCGGGGTTTTGGCGCCCCCGGCGGTGACGGCGTGCCGCAGGCCGTGCAGCAGCCCCCCGCCCGACTGACCCGCCGCTGCCCCGGCCCCGGCCCCTGCGGCCCCGGCCCCGGCCCCGGCGCCGGTGGCCGCCGTCAGTGTCAGCAGGAAGCGGCCCGCCGCACCGCCCACCGCGAACACCAGCAGGGCCGGCCCGACGAGTGCGGGGAGCCGGTCGTTGGCGCTCATCAGGGCGGTGAGCCGGCTCCGGCAGTCGTCGCAGCCGTCCACGTGGGCGAGCAGCCGGTCGGACTGGCGTTCCGTCGCGCCGCCGCGCACGTACGCGGGCATCCGGCCCCAGTGGACCTGGCAGGCGGGGTCGTCCGGGGCGCCGGTCTGAGTGTTCAGAAAGGCCTGCCGCATGCCTTCGCGGGCACGGTGCAGCAGTACGGCGGTGGCGCCCTCCTTGGTGCCGAGCTGCGGCCCGATCTGCGCCAGCGGCTGCCCCTCGGCCTCGGCCAGCCAGAGGGCCTTCACCCAGCGCTCGGGCAGCTGGGCCAGCACCCGCACCAACAGGTCGACGGAGGAGACGTGTTCGGCGGGGTCGTCGCCGTGCCGGCCGGCCTCGGCGGGGTCGGCGGCATGCGGGTCCCGGGGCAGCTCGCGGACGGCGCCGCTCGCGGCGTAGGCGAGATGCCGGACGGTCGTCGTCAGGTACGCCGACACGTTGTCGATCCCGTGCCCCTCGGCCAGCCGGCGCCACACCCGGAAGTGCGCCTCGGCCACGAGGTCCTCGGCCAGCCAGGCGTTCCGGGTGAGCGAACGCGCGTACGCGACGAGCCGCGGCTGCTGTTCCTCGTAGATCCGGGCGTAGTCGCTGGTGCTGATCGCTGCAGAGGAACCGTCGGGCATGGCGGAACGCTCCAGTTGCCGGCCTTGCGGCGGGGGAAGGGGTGCCAGGCTAGATGGCGAAACTTTCAAGCACAGGTTCAGGAGAGCTCGAAGGTGACACAAGTCACTCAACTCACTTGTGTTTCCCGCGTAATCAAACCGCCGCCCGCGGCTCTCACTGTCGACGGCCCACCAGCGCACCCCGGAGACGAACCGTGCCCATCACCCTCGAACAGCCCACCGGTGCCCGCCTGCTCACCGCCGACGAGCAGGAGGTGGCGGTCCCCGCGACCCTCCGGTACACCTCGGCCGACCCGCAGGCCGTGCACTTCGTCTTCCCGCCGTGGATCTCGCTGGACGGCGAGGAGGTCACCTGGTCCTTCGCGCGGACCCTGCTGGAGGAGGGCCTGGCGGGCCCGGCCGCGCTCGGCAACGTCCACGTGCGCCCCTACGGCACCGCCCGCACGGTCGTCGAACTCCGCGCGGCGGAGGGCGTGGCGGCGATCACCTTCCCGACCTCCGCCCTCACCCGCTTCCTGCTGTCCTCGCTGCGGGTCGGCGGCTGACGGGCCGGGGCCGGTTGTGCGGGGTGTGTGGAGGGTCGGTGCGCGGTAACTCCGGCCTATGGTGCGGGTCTTGGTGAAACGGGAGGAAACGGGCGGCTGTTGGTCGTTCTTCCCCTTCGACGCTGTCGGTGCCAGTCAATAGGATCGTGAGGGGGACCTCGGCTGGCTCGACGTGCCCCCGGCCCACTCCTTCCGCACACGACCCCGGGACACCCGCCATGGCGCGACGCAGCACATCAGGCTCGACGGGAAGACCGACGGGCACTCCGTCGGGTCCGCGCAACCGGACCCCGCAGCCGGTGCGGATGCGGCGGCGTTCGTTCGGGGACGTCGTCAAGGCGTTCCTCGCCTTCGTGGCGCTGCTCGTGCTCGTGGTCGGCGTCCCCGGCGCCCTCGCCGTGACCGTCGGCTGGCCGCTGCCGCACAGCGCGCCCACCATGGACTGGCTGTCGCAGCCGATCGGCGTCGAGACGTTCCTGAACGCGCTGACGGTCGTCGTCTGGCTGGCCTGGGCCCAGTTCACCGCCTGCGTGCTCGTGGAGGTCAAGGCCGCCGTCTCCGGCGTCGGCCTGCCCAGCCGCGTCCCCGGCGCCGGCCCCAGCCAGCTGCTCGCCCGCCAGCTCGTCGCCGCGCTGCTGCTCGTCGGCGCCACCGCCGCCAGCTTCACCCCGGGGCTCTCGCAGCTCGGCCACAGCCTGGAGGGCAACCAGAGGGGCACGGTCGCCACCGCCCAGGCGACCCCCGGCATCCTCGCCCAGCAGCAGGAGCAGGCCAGGAGCACCGCCGCCGCCCTCGCCGAACAGGCCGGCCATGTCGCGGCCCGGGCCGAGCACGGCTCCACCGCCGCCCACGGCACCACGAAGTACTACCGGATCCAGCCGCCCGAGGGCCGCCACCACGACTCCCTGTGGGAGATAGCGCAGCGCCACCTCGGCGACGGCCGCCGGTACAAGGAGATCTACGAGCTCAACAAGGACCGTGTCCAGCCCGACGGCTCCCGCCTCTCCGAGGCCAGCCTCATCCGCCCCGGCTGGATCATGGAGATGCCCGGCGACGCGCACGGCGGCGAACTCGTCGAGAACCCCGACGCGCACGTCTCCCCGGAGGTCCGGGAGCAGATCGGCGACTACGCCCGGACCGGCGACCACGCCCAGCACCAGAACCAGCAGCAGGGCGGCGGGCAGCACGCGGACCAGGACGGCGCCACGGCCCGGATCACCGTGCCCGCCCAGCGCCCCGCCGGTGACCTGGGCACCCCCGCGGCACAGCCGCAGGAGTCCGCCGGCTCCACCGGCCGGTCGGCCGCCCACTCCGCCGGCCACTCCTTCGGCCTCCCCGAGTCCCTGCTCGGCGCGCCGCTCCTCGCCGCCGGCCTGCTCGCCGCCCTCGGCCGCCGGCGCCGCCAGGCCCTGTGGCAGTCGGCGCTCGGCGCCGTCGGCGGCCGGCGCGGCATGGAACCCCCGACCCCGACCGGCGACGCCCAGGACGTCCAGGACGCGCTGCTGGTCGGCGCGGACCCGGAGGGCGTACGGCAGCTCGACCGGTCGCTGCGCGCCCTGGCCGCGTCGCTCACCGCCGAGTCCCGTTCGCTGCCCGTCGTCTACGCGGCCTGGCTCGGCCACGGCGATCTGCACCTCCAGCTCGCCCAGCCGGCCGGCAAGCCCCCGGCGCCCTGGCAGCTCGGCCAGGACCAGACGTTCTGGACCCTGTCCCGCGCGGACGCCGAGCGCTGCGAGGACACCGACGCCGCCGCCCCGTACCCCGGCCTGGTCAGCCTCGGCACCATGGACGACTCCCGGCTGCTGCTCAACCTGGAGGCCGTGCCCGGCATCGTCTCGCTGAGCGGCCGCGAGGCCGACCGGGCCGCCGTGTTCGCCTCCGTCGCCGCCGAACTCGCCACCAACGGCTGGTCGGACCGTATGACCATCACCCTCGTCGGGTTCGGCGCCGACCTCACCGCGCTCGCCCCCAACCGGCTGCGCCACCTCGACGACGTGGACGCGCTGTTCGAGACGATGGAGGCCGAGACCCGGCAGCGGCGCGGTGCCCTGGGCGCCGCCGGGCACGACTCCGTCCTCACCGGCCGCACCGGTCCGGCCCAGCACACCCGCTGGGCGCCGAACCTGGTGCTGCTCGCCGCCCAGCCGTCCGCCGAGGACGCGGTGCGGCTCGCCGAACTCGCCGCCGACGCGGGCCGGCTGGGCATCGGCTACCTGGTCGGCACCGAGAGCACGGACCTGCCCGGCGCCGCCTGGGCGATGGAGATCACCCCGGACGGCAGGCTCCTCGCCCCGCTCCTCGGCCTCGAACTCCAGGCCCAGCAGCTGCCCGTCGTGCAGCAGCGCGCGGTCGTCGAACTCTTCGTCGAGGCCGACCCCGAGCGGGACCCGGACGGGCCGACCAACGCCCCGCCGTTCCTCGTCGACATCAGCGAGCAGGGCCGTCCCGCGGTGTACGCGCGGCTGGTCGGACCGTACGAGATCATCGGCCTGGACCATCCCGACGGCGAGCGCAGCGCCCTGCTCCACGAGGCGCTCGCGCTGCTCCTGCTGCACCGGGAGGGCGTGCACCCGCGCGTGCTGTCGTCCGCGCTGTGGCCGCGCGGGGTGACGGAGGACGTCCGCGACGCCCTCCTGGACCGGCTGCGGACCTGGCTGGGCACCGACCCGGACGGCGGCCAGCGGCTGCGCGCCGACTCCGCCGGGCGGCTCACGCTCGCCAAGTCCGTCGTGTCCGACCTGGACGTGCTGCGCTCCCTCTACCACGAGGCCACGCAGGGCAAGGGCGTCGACAGCCGCGCGGTCCGCGGGCGGCTCCTCACCGACGCGCTCGTGCTGGTGCGCGGCCCGCTGCTCGCCGACCGCGCGGAGGGCCGCTACCGCTGGCTCACCCACGAGATCATCGACGCCCAGCTGCCGCTGCTCGTCGCCGACATCGGTCTCGCGCTGTCCGCGTTCCACCTGGAGAAGGACCGCGCGGAGAGGGCGATCGAGGCGCTCGGCGCGGCCCTGCGGACCGCTCCGGCGGACGAGCGCCTGTGGAACGAGCTGCTGCGCGCCACCCACGCCACCGGCGACCCGGACCGGGTCCGCGCCCTCGCCGCCGACCTCGTCACCCGCAGCGGGGCGCGCGGCCTGCCGCCGCGTACCGAGGCCCTCCTCGACGAACTCCTCCCGACCTGGCGCGACGGCGCCACCGCGACGGGATGACGACCGCCCTGGACGTGGCCCTCCCGGCCGTCGCCGCCCTCTGGGGCGCGGCGGCCGGCGCCCTGCTGCCCCGGGCCGCGTACCGCTTCTCGGTACCGGCGGGCGAGGACTGGCGTACGACCTGCCCGGCGGGCCACCCCCTCGTCGGCTGGCTGGGCACCACCCCCTGCACCGCCTGCCCGACCGCCTCCGACGGCACGGACGGCGAGGACGGCGAGGACGGCGAGGACGGCGAGGACGGCGAGGACGGCGAAGACGGCGAAGACGGCGAAGGCGCTGAACCGGTGGCCGCCGACGGCGAGGCCGCCCCACCGGGGCCACCCGCACCCGACGACGAAAGCCGCACGGGTGGTACGGGCGGGAAACCCGAAGCCGCAACCACCCACGGATCCGCAACCACCCACGGACCCGCACCCGCACCCGCCGCACCCGCACCCGCCCCCGTCCGCACCCCGGCCACCCTCCCCCTCGCCCTCCCCCTCGCTCTCGCCACCGCCCTCGTCTGCGCGGTCCTCGCCCTCGCCACCGGCACCCGACCGGAGCTCGCCGTCTGGCTGCTCCTGGCCCCCGTCGGCGTACTCCTCGCCGTCGTCGACTTCCGGGTGCAGCGGCTGCCCGACCCCCTCACCCTCCCCTTCGCCGCGGCGGCCCTCGCGCTCCTGGGCGCCGCCGCCCTGCTCCCCGAGCACGCCGGCCACTGGCCCACCTCCCTCTACGCGGCCCTCGCCCTCGGCGCCGGCTACTTCCTGCTCTTCCTCGTCAACCCCGGTGGCATGGGCTTCGGCGACGTGAAGCTCGCCCTCGGCGCCGGCGCCGTCCTCGGCTGGTACGGCTGGCCCACCGTGCTCCTCGGCACCTTCGCCGGCTTCCTGCTGGGCGCGCTCTACGGCGGCGCGCTGGTCGCCGTAGGCCGGGCCGGGCGCAAGACGGCGATCGCGTTCGGGCCGTTCCTGATCGCGGGCGCGTTCGCGGGACTGCTGGTGGGCGCCTACACGGCCTGAGGCCGGGCCGTCCGAAAGGCGGTCACGGCCCTGGCGTAGGCTGGTTCGGTCCGTCCACGAGCCATTACGAAAGGGACGCGCCTGGTGACCGAGAAGGCCGACCCTCAGTCCGTCCTCGACCGTGCCGCAGCCGGTGGGCGGATCACTCCGGAAGAGGCGCTGGACCTCTACCGCGACGCCCCGCTGCACGCGCTGGGGGCCGCCGCCGATGCCGTACGCCGCCGCAAGTACGCCGGTACCGAGCACATCGCGACGTACATCATCGAGCGGAACATCAACTACACGAACGTGTGCGTCACGGCGTGCAAGTTCTGCGCCTTCTACGCGGCACCCAAGGACCGGGACAAGGGCTGGACCCGCGAGCTCGACGACATCCTGCGCCGCTGCGCGGAGACGGTCGAGCTGGGCGGCACCCAGATCATGTTCCAGGGCGGCCACCACCCCGACTTCGGCGTCGAGTACTACGAGAAGAACTTCAAGGCGATCAAGGACGCGTTCCCGCAGCTGGTGATCCACAGCCTGGGCGCCTCCGAGGTCGAGCACATGGCCCGGATCTCCGGCGTCTCCGTCGAGGAGGCCATCACCCGGATCCACGAGGCCGGCCTGGACTCCTTCGCGGGCGCCGGCGCGGAGCTGCTCCCCGCGCGCCCCCGCAAGGCCATCGCGCCCCTCAAGGAGTCCGGCGAGCGCTGGCTGGAGATCATGGAGACGGCGCACAAGCTGGGCGTCGAGTCCACCTCGACGATGCTGATGGGCACCGGCGAGACCAACGCCGAGCGCATCGAGCACCTGCGGATGATCCGTGACGTCCAGGACCGCACGGGCGGCTTCCGGGCCTTCATCCCGTACACCTACCAGCCCGAGAACAACCACCTGAAGGGCCGTACGCAGGCCACGCTCTTCGAGTACCTGCGGATGATCGCGATCGCCCGGGTCTTCCTCGACAACGTCCAGCACATCCAGGGCTCCTGGCTCACCACCGGCAAGGAGGTCGGCCAGCTCTCCCTCCACTACGGCGCGGACGACCTCGGCTCGATCATGCTGGAGGAGAACGTCGTCTCCTCGGCCGGCGCCAGGCACCGCTCCAACCGGCTGGAGATCATCGACCTGATCCGCAAGGCGGGCCGCGTCCCGGCGCAGCGCGCCACGACGTACGAGCACCTCGTCGTCCACGACGACCCGGCGAACGACCCGGTCGACGAGCGCGTGATGTCCCACATCTCCTCGACGGCGATCGAGGGCGGCACCGCGCACCCCGAACTGAAGCTCCTCTCGTCCAACTGAGGCGGCGGTGGAGACGATTCACACGGCGGACCGGGTGCACGTCACCTGGGACGCCGAGCCGATCGAGAACGGCGCGGTGGTGGTCGGAGGGGACCGGATCGACGCGGTGGGGCCGTACGACGAACTGCGCGCCCGTTTCCCGCAGGCGCGGGTCCGCACCTGGCCGGGCGCCCTCGGTCCCGGCCGGGTGCACGAGGGCCCGCTCCCGGACGCCCCGAGCCCGCGCGAGCGCGTCCACGCGGTGCTGAAGCTGGGCGCGACGGCGGTGCTGGAACGGCACACCGCCGACCCCGCGCTGCGGGCGGCGGCCGGCCGCAACGACGTCGCCGTCCTCCCGGACCCTTACGGGCCGCCCGCGCTCGTCCCGGCCGGCCGCGCCGACCTGGCCGTCTTCGTCGAGACGGGGGAGTGCGTCGCCACGGTGTGCGCGGGCCGCCTGGTGCACCGACGACGCTGAGCGCTCCGCTCGACGCGCCGTGACGTCGTCCTGACGAGCCGTGACGTCGTCGGCCGGCTGCGGCGTCGTAGCCGTGGCGTCGTCGGCCGGCTGCGGTGCCGTCGGCCGGCTGCGGTGCCGTCGTGGCCGGTCGGCGCAGTTCCCCGCGCCACTTCGGGCGCTGCCGGACCGCCGCTCAGCCCTTCCGCTGCCGCCGCCGGAGCGCGCGGCGTTCCTTTCCCGGCAGGGTGCCGGCCAGCTCGCCCACCGGGGCGACGTCGTGGCCGCCGTCCTCCCGGCCGCTGCACCACCACACCGGCGGGCCGTCGGCGGGCTCCGGAGGTCCCGTGTGCGTTCCGAGCCCGTGTTCCCGGCAGACCGGCCAGGCCTGCCAGAGCAGTTCCATGACGGTCGACTGTGCCGCGTCGGCGACGCACCCGAGGACCACCGCCGTGTCGTCCGGCTCCGGCGGGGCGTCCTCCTCCATGGTGCAGTCGTACACCGGGTTCCCGTGCCAGCGGCCGTCGGACAGCGCCACGTAGACCTGGTCCCGGTCGGTTCCCTCCGGTGCCGAGGGCTCCCGGGCGGGGGTGACCATCAGGACCAGCGGGTCCTGGTCCGGCAGGGTCGCGGTCAGGTCGCGGTTGACCACGGCGAGCGCGGCCTGGGCCCTCGGCCACTCGCCGGGCTCGGCCCGCCTCGGCTCGGGCGTCCGCCACCGGTCGCCGTCACCGGGACCGACCCGCTCGTAGGAGAAGTAGCTCACCGGCACATCGTCCCAGCCCCGCGCACGGTCCCGGCCGCCGCCCGGCTCATCCCGCGAAGGCCTCCGCGAACGCCCCCGAACTCTGCTTCACACCACTGCAGTTGGTGGCCGCGTCGTCCTGGTTGGACTGCCCGTCCTCGCACTGCACATCGCGGAACGTCGACCACATCGAGACCCAGGCGATCTCCTTCTCCTCGGCGAACGACCGCACGTCCGCCGCGTCCGAGAGAGTGAACGTCTCCCCGTCCACGTCGTTCACCCCGATCATCGAGGTCAGCGCCATCCCCTGCCAGGCCGCCGCGTCCGACAGCCCGAACACCTTCTTCAGCTGCGTGTGCGTGGCCTTGGCCGAGGTGACCGCGTAGTCGCCCATGTCGCCGCCGTACGACTCGCCGTAGTTCATGGTCATGATGTTGACCGTGGAGACCTGCACGTCGTACGTGTTCGCGGACTCCAGCAGCGCGAGGCCGTCGGAGTCGAGCCCGGACGGCATCACGGGCAGGGTGAAGGAGACCTTCAGGCCGGGGCGTTCCTCCTGGAGCCGCGCGATCGCCTCGGAGCGCAGGGCGACCGAGTCGGAGTCGGTGAGGGTGTCGCCCTCGATGTCGAAGTCGGCCTGGCTGGAGCCCGCGGCGTCCAGCGCGGCGCCGTACGCGGCGGCGAGCTCCGACACGCTGGAGCAGGTCGTCGCCAGCTCCTTGCCCGAGGCACCGCCGAAGGACACCCGGACGGTCGCGCCGTCCTGCTTCAGCTTCGATATCCGGGACTTCACGGCCGAGTTCCCGATCGCCGTCGTCCCGTTCCAGGCCGGCGTACAGCTGCTGCCGCTGGAGATCACGAAGGCGAGGTTGTACGTCGACGGGGAGCCGGAGGCGTCCGTGTCGGCGGCCTCCGTCGCGCTCACGTAGGGCGCGTACGAGGTGCTCGACGTGTTCGATCCGCCGGTCTCGTCCGGCGACGCCGAACTCCCCTTCGAGGGCGCGGGAGCCGCGTCCGACGTGCTGTCGGAGGCCGAGGAGCACCCCGTGACTGCCATGGCAAACAGGCAGGTAAGCCCAGCCGCCGGCCTCAGGAAACTCCGCATTAAGATGCACCCGCTCTCGTGATTTGCGTCTCAGGCTCGAAACAAAGCCTGATTCGAAAGGAAAACGTCTCACACGCTCATGGTGTTCAACGGTCCGATCGATACATAGAAAACTCATGGAATGAAAGGTGTGAATCGGGCTGATTGGGTCAGCTCAAAAGGGGTGTTCGGGCTGTTACCCCTCCCCTATCACACTCGCAGGTGTTCATAGAATCTCTCAGTGAAAAGACAGGTTAAGGCGTTTCTCATGGGCGCCTCACAAGAACCCCGCAGGCGGTCACATAAAGACTCCCTAATATCTGCGGAATGCAATCCGAGCCTGCCATCGAAAGCCGCGCCACCGGGCGCGGTCGCCGCCGCAAACAAGGCAACGGGTCTGCCGAGGGGCCCGTGTTCGTCGACTCCTCCGGACGCCGGTCCAAGGTGCTGCGCCGCGTCGGCATCCTCCTCGGTGTCGTCTGCCTCGCCTACACGGGAGTGCTCGGCGCCGCCTTCATGGGCTGGGGCACCTCGCTGACCCCGGACTCCCTGATCCCCGACTTCGCGCGCAGCGGCAGCGTTCCCGGCGGCGAGCGCCCCCAGGGCGGCATCGGCCGGCAGGCCGGCCTGCCCAGCGGCGTCCCCTCCGCACCGCCCTCGGCCACCGCCACCCCGTCCGCCTCCGCATCCGCCACCGCCGACTGACCGGAAACGCAGGCCTCTCCCCATGACTACACCGACGTCCGCACGCCGCCGCAGGCGTGCCCCCTCCCGCATCGAGCGGGCGGCGGGCCGGGCCGCGGCGCTGCAGAAACCACGTGTCATCCTCGCGCTGCTCCTCCTGCTGGCGCTGACCTGCGTGATGCTGCTCGACGGCTATCTGCGCGCAGAGGTCGGCGGCGACGAGCGCATCCGCACCGGCGCCAGCTCCAGCAAGGTGCCCGACAAGATCATCGACGGCGGGCCGATCCTCACCTTCCGGGGCGGCCAGGCGACGACCGTCTCCGTCCCCTCCAAGACCATCGCGCTCACCTTCGACGACGGCCCGAACCCGACCTGGACACCGCAGGTCCTCAAGATCCTCGAAGAGTACGACGTGCCCGGCACGTTCTTCCTGGTCGGCTCGATGGTCTCGCGCTACCCGAGCATCGTGAAGTCGATGGTGCAGCAGGGCAACGAGGTCGGCATCCACACCTTCACGCACGTCGACCTGTCGTACCAGAGCGACGCCCGCGTCAACCGTGAGATGCAGCAGACCCAGCTCGCCCTCGCCGGCGCGGCCGGGATCACGACGACGCTCTTCCGCGCCCCGTACTCCTCGGAGACGGACGCCATCGACAACTACAGCTGGCCCGTCTACCAGAAGCTCGGCAAGGAGGGCTACACCAGCGTCTTCGTCGACACCGACAGCGACGACTGGAAGAAGCCGGGCGTCTCGAAGATCATCAAGTGGGCCACGCCGAAGAAGAACAAGGGCGCCTCGGTCCTCTTCCACGACGCCGGCGGCGAGCGCTCGCAGACGATCAAGGCGCTGCCGCAGTACATCAAGAAGATGAAGGCGAAGGGCTACACCTTCACCACCATCAGCGGCGTCATCGAGAAGAACGGCGGCGCCGGCGGGCAGGCCTCCTCCGCGGGCACCGGCTCGCAGAGCGCGAGCGGCGACACCGCCACCGGGGTCACCGAGGCCGGTGCCCTCGCCGGCACGGGCGCCAGCGGCAGTGGCAGCGGCTCGGGCTCGCAGTCCGGCGGGACCACTCCGAACGGCGAGAGCGCCCCGACCGGCGGGACGGGCACGGTCCCCGACGGCGGGAGCGGCACCACCGTCAACCTGCTCCAGGCCGCGCACCGCACGGCCTCCGGCATGACCCTCTACGAGGGCAAGGGGCTCATCGCGGCGGTCGCGATAGCCGAGTGGGCCCTGCCGGTCCTCTCCTATCTGCTGCTGGTCGTCGGCATCGCGGTGATGGGCCGGTTCGGGATGATGCTGCTCATCGCCCGCCGCCACTACAGACAGCGCAACAAACGCCGGTTCAGCTGGGGGCCGACGGTCACCGGGCCGGTGAGCGTGATCGTCCCGGCGTACAACGAGAAGGAGTGCATCGCCAACACCCTGGAGTCGCTGGCGCAGAGCACCCACCCGATCGAGGTCATCGTCGTCGACGACGGCTCCACGGACGGCACCTCGGAGATCGCCCGCGCCGCCGCCGACAAGCTCGGCATGGCCAACGTCCGGGTCATCCGGCAGGAGAACGCGGGCAAGCCGGCCGCCCTCAACAACGGTGTCCGCAACGCCACGTACGACATCGTCATCATGATGGACGGCGACACCGTCTTCGAGCCGGACGCGGTGCACCAGTTGGTGCAGCCGTTCGCCGACCCCGAGGTCGGCGCGGTCGCGGGCAACGCCAAGGTCGGCAACCGCAACACGATCATCGGCGCCTGGCAGCACATCGAGTACGTGATGGGCTTCAACCTGGACCGCCGCATGTACGACCTGCTGCGCTGCATGCCGACCATCCCCGGCGCGATCGGCGCCTTCCGCCGCGACGCGGTCCTCCAGGTCGGCGGCATGAGCGAGGACACCCTCGCCGAGGACACCGACATCACCATCGCCATGCACCGCGCGGGCTGGCGGGTCGTCTACCAGGAGCACGCCAAGGCCTGGACGGAGGCGCCCGGTTCGCTCAAGCAGCTGTGGTCCCAGCGCTACCGCTGGTCCTACGGCACCATGCAGGCCCTCTGGAAGCACCGCAAGTCCCTCACGGACAAGGGGCCCTCGGGCCGATTCGGCCGCGTCGGCATGCCCCTGGTGGTGCTCTTCCAGATCGTCACACCGGTCTTCGCGCCCCTCATCGACGTCTTCACGGTCTACTCCATGATCTTCGTCGACTTCCAGGCGGCCCTGCTGGCCTGGTTCGCCGTCCTCGGCATCCAGCTGGCCTGCGCGGCCTACGCGTTCCGCCTGGACAAGGAGAAGTACCGCTACCTCCTGATGATGCCGCTCCAGCAGCTGGCCTACCGTCAGATGATGTACCTGGTCCTCATCCACTCCTGCATCACCGCCCTCACCGGCGGCCGCCTGCGCTGGCAGAAGCTCAAGCGCACGGGCGAGGTCGGCACCCCGGCGGGGGTGAGCGGCTGATGACCTGGGAGCAGCAGCAGCCGTACCAGCAGGGCTACGGCTACGACCCCTACGGCGGCGGCCAGCAGCCGTACGCGCAGCAGCAGCCGTATCAGCAGCAGCAGCCGTATCAGCAGCAACAGCCGTATCCGCAGCAACAGCAGTACACCGACTACGGCTACGCCCCGGCGGCGGAGCAGACGGCTCCGCTCCCGCCGGTGGCGGAGCCGGAACCGGAGCCGGCATCGGGGCCGGCATCGGGGCCCGCACCCGCACCCGAGCCCGTACCGGAGCCGGCGCCCGTCGCCGAGGAGCCCCGGTCCGGGCCGGCCGCCGCCCAGCGGCCCGGGGGCACCGGCCGGGACCGCTACTTCGACACCCTCCGCGCGGTCGCCCTGGTCCGGGTCGTGACCTACCACACCTTCGGGTGGGCCTGGTGCGGCCTGGTCTTCCCCTCCATGGGCATCATGTTCGGCCTGGCCGGCACGCTGATGGCGAAGTCCCTGGAGCGGCCCGCGCTGAAGGTGGTCAGGAGCCGCATGCGGCGGCTCCTGCCGCCGTTCTGGTTCTGGGGCTTCTTCGTGGTCCTGGCGATGCTGATCCACGACTGGATGCCCGGCTGGGAGATCGTCTACTGGGTCGTGCCGCTCGGCGACCCGCCGGGCAACGCCTGGGGCGAGCAGGCCTGGGAGATCCTCTGGTACCTGCGGACCTACCTCTGGTTCGTGCTGCTCTCCCCGGGCCTGCTGTGGATCTTCCGCAAGGCCCCGGTCCCGGTGCTGCTGGCGTCCCTGGCCCCGATCCTGGTGCTGAACTTCGTCTGGTCGGGCCCGGACAACCGCTTCGGCAGCGCCCTGTGGGACCTGTCGACGTACCTCTTCTGCTGGATCCTCGGCTTCGCCCACCGCGACGGCGTGCTCCAGCGGATGAAGCCGGCCCTGGTGGTCGTCGCCTCGCTCGCCGCGCTCGGCTACGGCGGCTGGTACGCCCTCTCGCACCAGGCCGACTTCGGCACCTACGACCTGGACGAGAACCCCCTCGCACAGGCCTTCTGGTCGGCCGGGTTCGTGATGCTGCTGATGTGGGCGAAGGCCTATTTCAAGATCGACTTCGCCTGGCTGACCCGCTTCCGGCGGCTCGACCGGACCGTCACGGTCTTCAACGCCCGCGCCGTGACGATCTACCTCTGGCACGAGATCGCGCTGGTCCTCGCGGTCCCGCTGATCGACCAGATGTGGAACGTGCCCGCCTTCGAGAAGTGGCTCCCGCTGGAGAGCCAGTGGTTCATGTTCGGCGTCGGCTGGATCCTGATCGCGCTCTTCGTCCTGCTGTGCGGCTGGGTGGAGGACGTGGCCGGGAAGAAGAAGCCCAGGCTTCTTCCCTGAGGAGGTGCTGCAAGAATGGCTGGCGTGACCCGCGCCTCCCTGAACAAGCAGCCGCACGAAGTCGCCTCGATGTTCGACGACGTGGCGGAACGGTACGACCTGACCAACGACGTGCTGTCGCTGGGCCAGGACCGGCAGTGGCGGAAGGAGGTCGCCAGGGCGGTCGACGCGCGCCCCGCGCAGAAGATCCTGGACCTGGCGGCCGGCACGGGCACCTCCTCCCAGCCGTTCGCCCGGGCCGGCGCCTTCGTCGTGCCCTGCGACTTCTCCCTCGGGATGCTCCAGGTCGGCAAGCGCCGCACCTCCTGGATGCCCTTCACCGCCGGCGACGCCACCAAGCTGCCGTTCAAGGACGACACCTTCGACGCCGTGACGATCTCCTTCGGGCTGCGCAACGTCCAGGACACCGACGCCGCCCTGCGCGAGATGTACCGGGTGACGCGGCCCGGCGGCCGGGTCGTGATCTGCGAGTTCTCGCACCCGACCTGGGCGCCCTTCCGGACCGTCTACACCGAGTACCTGATGCGCGCCCTGCCCCCGGTGGCCCGCGCGGTCTCCTCCAACCCGGACGCCTACGTCTATCTCGCCGAGTCCATCCGCGCCTGGCCCGACCAGCCCGCGCTGGCCGGACGGCTGCGCGAGGCGGGCTGGTCCAAGGTGGCCTGGCGCAACCTCACCGGCGGGGTCGTCGCCCTGCACCGCGGCTTCAAGGCGGCCTGAACCCCGGGAGGGGTCCCGGCCGGGGCCGCGGCCGCGGCCTCACAGGCTGCTCACCTCGAAGGCGTCCCCGGGCCGGTCCAGCTCCCGTTGCAGCCCGCCCGAGGGCGGCCGTGGGACGCGCGGCTCGCGCACGCCGCCACCGCCCTCGCCGTCACCGAAGTCGAACCACACGTAGACCATCGAGTCCCGTGGCACCTCGGCCCCGGGCTGCGGGAACTGGCGTACGACGTAATCGACGACCGTGAGATGGAAGTCCGGCCGGTCCGGCGCGTTCAGGAACAGACCCCGCGCCCGTGCTGTCTCGCGCGCGTCCACGGCCATCAGGCCGACCAGCCGTGGCACACGAATGTCGGGTGTTTTGGGTGTTATGGACACAGATGTCACCCCCAGCGGTACTGGAAGGGTAACCCCCGGAACACGGCCGCCGGAAGCGTCAAGTGTCTTTCTGTAACAGATCGTTACTCTGTGTAGTCGGTCCCGGTGTGCCGCAGGTCGAGCCGGAAGCAGAGGGCGTCCTCCGGAAGGCTCGGGTGCGGGAAGCTCCCGGCCGGCCGCATCCCGAGGCGCCGGGTCACCGCGACGGACCGCTCGTTCCCCGGCCGCACCATCGCCACCACCTCCGGCACGCCCGCCGCCCGCAGCCGTTCCAGCGTCATCAGCGCCGCCGCCGTCGCGTAGCCCTGGCCCCAGTACTCCCGGGCGAGCCGCCAGCCGATCTCTATCTCGCCCGTGGGTCCCCAGTCCCGCGGCCACGGCTGGGCGCCGGTGAAGCCGATGACGCGCCCGGACTCCTCCGTCATCGTCCACAGGCAGAAGCCGAGTTCCGCGTCGTGCCGGCGCTGCCGGGCGGTGAGCTCCTCGTAGACGGACAGCTCCGCGGCCCGGCCGCCGTGAAACTCCATGACGTCCGGGTCGTCGAAGATCCGGTGCCAGGCGAACGCGTCCTCGTGCGTGGGCACACGCAGCCGTACCGCGGGGAGAGCTCGGTTCACAGGGGCAGCCCTTCAGCCGGGTGATCAGTACCGCTGAATAGACTGCCCATGTCCAGTGCCGGTCGGCACGCAGATTTCGAGCCTTGGGGAGACCCTGCCGTGACCGAGCCCCTCTCCGAAAACACCGCCGATGTCATCGTCGTCGGCGCGGGGCCAGCCGGCTCCACGACGGCGTACCACCTCGCCAAGTCCGGCCTCGACGTCCTCCTGCTGGAGAAGACCGAGTTCCCGCGCGAGAAGGTGTGCGGTGACGGCCTCACCCCGCGCGCCGTGAAACAGCTGGTCGCGATGGGCGTCGACATCTCCGAGGAGGCCGGCTGGCTGCGCAACAAGGGCCTGCGCATCATCGGCGGCGGCACCCGTCTCCAGCTGGACTGGCCGGATCTCGCCTCCTTCCCCGACTACGGCCTCGTCCGCAAACGGGACGACTTCGACGAACAGCTCGCCCGCCAGGCCCAGAAGGCCGGCGCCCGCCTCTTCGAGCGCTGCAACGTCGGCGCCCCGATCGTCGACGACCGCACCGGCCGGATCACCGGCGTGCACGCCAAGCTCGGCGAGGAGAAGCGCGAAGTCACCTTCCACGCGCCCCTCGTGGTGGCCGCCGACGGCAACTCCACCCGGCTCTCCCTCGCGATGGGCCTGCACCGCCGCGAGGACCGCCCGATGGGCGTCGCCGTCCGGACCTACTTCACCTCCCCCCGTCACGAGGACGACTACCTGGAGTCCTGGCTGGAACTCTGGGACCGCCGCGGCGCCCAGGACCGCCTGCTGCCCGGCTACGGCTGGATCTTCGGCATGGGCGACGGCACCTCCAACGTCGGCCTCGGCGTCCTGAACACCTCCGACTCCTTCAAGGAACTGGACTGGCGCGAGGTCCTCAAGGCCTGGTGTGCCTCCATGCCCGAGGAGTGGGGCTACACCCCCGAGAACATGACCGGCCCCATCCGCGGCGCCGCCCTCCCCATGGCCTTCAACCGCCAGCCCCACTACACGCGCGGCCTGCTCCTCGTCGGTGACGCCGGCGGCCTGGTGAACCCCTTCAACGGCGAGGGCATCGCCTACGCCATGGAGTCCGGCGCGACCGCCGCCGAGGTCATCGTCCAGGCGCACGCGCGGGCCACGCCCAGCGGGCGGGAAATGGCCCTCCAGCGCTACCCGCGCATCCTCAAGGACACCTACGGCGGCTACTACACGCTGGGCCGCGCCTTCGTGAAGCTCATCGGCAACCCGAAGGTCATGCAGATCGCGGCCCAGCGCGGCCTGACCCACCCGCTGCTGATGAAGTTCACCCTCAAGCTCCTGGCGAACCTCACCGACCCGACCGGCGGCGACGCGATGGACCGCATCATCAACGGCCTGAGCAAGGTGGCCCCGAAGGCGTGAGCGGCGTAGTGCGGTGAGCGGCGTTACGAGGTCGGCGTCGCTATGAGGTGAGCTACGAGGTGAGCTACGAGGTGAGGGCCTCGATGTTGGCGGAGCGGCGGGCGTGGACGGACACCCGCCGCTCCGCCACCTGCCGCAGCGCTTCCCGTCGCTCCCGCTTGGACAGCCGGTCGAGATACACGCGTCCGTTCACATGGTCGGTCTCGTGCGCCAGACAGCGGGCGAAATACCCCGTTCCCTCGACGGTGAGCGGATTGCCGTCCTTGTCCTGCCCGCGCACGACCGCCCGGTCCGGCCGCGGTACCTCCATCGTGGCACCCGGTACCGACAGGCAGCCCTCGCCGTCGTCGAGCAGCCGTCGCCCGGCCGGGTCCTGTTCCTCCAGTACGGGGTTGACGATGTGTCCGACATGTCGGACACCTTCGTCGTCGGGGCAGTCGTACACGAACAGGCTCAGACCGACCCCCACTTGGTTGGCCGCGAGGCCGGCTCCGTCGGCGATGTACATCGTGAGGAACATGTCGTCGATGAGCGCGGCGAGGTCGGGCCCGAACTCCGTGACGTCCCGGCACGGCCTGTGCAGGACCTCTTCGCCGGTCTCGGCGATCCGGCGCACCGAGCCGCGCAGGGACTCGGGGGCGTGCCGGGGGTAGTGGTCCACGGGGTTTCCCTGGACGAAGACGCGTGGCATCGCGGTGTCTCCTTCTCGGATCCGGGGCCGCTCCGTGCGAGCGGCCCGTGTCGAGCATCCCAGGAGTCACCGGGTGGGCGCGGGGCCTGTGGAAAACGTGCGCGACCGTCTGTGGAGAACGCGCGTGACGGCCTGTGGAGGACGTATGCGACGGCCTGTGGAGAAGGCGCGCGACGGCCTGTGGAGAACGTGCGCGGGCAGCCGGAAGGGCCGCTGCCCCCGAGCGGCTGCGGCCCTTCCGTGCTGGTGCGTCGCCCCTTGGTCAGAGCACGCGGACCGCGCCGGTCGGCGGGTCGTAGGACAGGGGGTGCTCACCGACGCCGCTGGACGGGTTCTGGGCGCCGACGAACATGCCGTCGCCGACGTACACCGCCACGTGGTAGGCGCTGCCGGCGCTGCCCCAGTACAGGATGTCGCCCGGCTGGAGGTTGCTCAGCGAGACCTGGGTGCCCTGCGTCGACTGGTCCTGGGAGACGCGCGGCAGGCTGACGCCGACCGACTTGAAGGCGGCCTGGACCAGACCCGAGCAGTCCCACGAGTTGGGGCCCGTGCCGCCGGAGACGTAGGCGTCGCCGATCTGCGCCTTCACGAAGGCGACCACCGCGGCCGCGGAACCGGTCGCCGTGGACGTGCTCGTGGAGCTGCTGGAGCTCGCGGAGGTGGCGGTGAGGGTCGAACGCTCGGCGTTGCGCGAGGCACGCTCCGCGGCCGCCTTGCGGGCTTCCTCGGCCTTCTTCTTGGCCGTGGCCTTCGCGTCGGCGAGGTCCGCCTTGGCCTGCTTCGCGGCCTTCGTGGCGGCCGCGTCGCGCTCGGCCTGGAGCGAGTAGTTCGCCGCGGCCTGCTGCGTGGCGTCGGCGGACTGGGCCACCTGGGTGGCCAAGTCGGCCGTCAGGATGGGCAGTTCGAGCGTCTGCGTCACGGGTTCGGCGGCACTCGCCGAGGCCGCGCCCGCCGCTGCCATGCCGAGGACGCCACTGGCAACTCCGGCACGCACGGCGATGTTTGTCGTCGCGCTGCGGCGGGGCTTCCGGTGGCTGCGTATGTGAGCGGTGTGGGACATGGGAACAACCGGTATCAGGGGCTCCTTCATATCTACAAGAAACGTGTGCTGCGCCACAGTTGCTCAATCCGGTCGGTGAATCCCGCGCGCGTCTTTCCTTATTGACGCCGTAACGGACATTGCGGACGCCGGTGATCACGCCCGTGATCACGCTCTTTCGCTATTAAGTCCTAATTGCCCCCCGCCTACCATCGGTTGAGATGGTTGGCCAAGCCCGGTTCTCAGAGGTCTCTCATCAATGTGGCGGAGGTCACGGAACGGTCACCGGGGGCGGGGCGTCTCGCGCGAAGCCGGGACGGAGATCGAGTCCGGCCGGGCTCGTGAACGCGTGCACGCGTCCACATCGCGCCCCGCACCTCCCTCCGGGGTGTGAACGCGGCGCACTATCAGGGCGTCCCGTCCATCACCAATTTGCATGCAGGGGAACCCTCTTGATATAGAGACGCTCGCTCGAAATCCCCTCCGACCTGCGGTGATAATCAAAAATGTCACTTCTCGTGATCAGCTGAACGCTTCGGGTGTGAAGATCACTACTCATCCGACTTCATGATCGATCGTCAGGTGGTGGAGATCACAAAGCTTGTGTAATACCCCGTGTCGCAGATCACAGAGCGGCGGGCATAAGATGCGAGGCAGTTGGGCTTGTGACCTGCTTCACATGTTCGCGATCTTCGCCCGGGACGCGCGGGGTTCGTGTGACTGACGAGGCGGGTGTGGCCCGACCGAACCGCCACCAGTCAGTGCCGACTGAGAGGAGCGAGGAGCGGTGAACGCGTATGCGCCCATCCTCGTACTGGGAGCCCTCGGGGCAGGCTTTGCGATCTTCTCCGTGGTCATGGCCACGCTGATCGGTCCGAAGCGGTACAACCGCGCCAAACTCGAAGCCTACGAGTGCGGTATCGAGCCGACCCCCACGCCGGCCGGCGGCGGGCGTTTCCCGATCAAGTACTACCTGACGGCGATGCTCTTCATCGTCTTCGACATCGAGATCGTCTTCCTCTACCCCTGGGCCGTCACCTTCGACGCCCTGGGTGTTTTCGGGCTCGTGGAGATGCTGCTCTTCGTGCTCACCGTCTTCGTCGCGTACGCGTACGTATGGCGGCGCGGCGGCCTGGAATGGGACTGAGGGGTCTTTGGACATGGGACTCGAAGAAAAGCTGCCGAGCGGATTCCTGCTGACCACCGTCGAGCAGGCCGCGGGCTGGGTGCGCAAGGCGTCCGTCTTCCCCGCCACCTTCGGCCTCGCCTGCTGCGCCATCGAGATGATGACGACCGGGGCCGGCCGCTACGACCTGGCACGCTTCGGCATGGAGGTCTTCCGCGGCTCACCCCGCCAGGCGGATCTCATGATCGTCGCCGGCCGGGTCAGCCAGAAGATGGCGCCCGTCCTGCGACAGGTCTACGACCAGATGCCCAATCCCAAGTGGGTGATCTCCATGGGCGTCTGCGCCTCCTCGGGCGGCATGTTCAACAACTACGCGATCGTCCAGGGCGTCGACCACGTCGTTCCCGTGGACATCTATCTGCCCGGCTGCCCGCCGCGCCCCGAGATGCTGTTGGACGCGATCCTCAAGCTCCACCAGAAGATCCAGTCCTCCAAGCTCGGCGTCAACGCCGCGGAAGCGGCCCGCGAGGCGGAGGAGGCGGCGCTCAAGGCCCTGCCCACGATCGAGATGAAGGGGCTGCTGCGGTGAGCGACGCGAACGGCCACAACGGGGTCAACCCCGAGAAGGACCTCGCCGCCGACAACCTCCCGGGCCAGCGCGGCCAGGGCGGCGAGGAGATCCGCGTCCAGCGCGGCATGTTCGGTGCCGACAACGGCGGGGACACCTCCGGCTACGGCGGCCTGGTCCGCTCGGTCAGGCTCCCGGGACCGGCGACCCGCCCCTACGGCGGCTGGTTCGACGAGGTCGCCGACGAGCTGGAGGGCGCACTGGAGGAACAAGGACTCCTCCCGGACAACGCGATCGAGAAGACGGTCGTCGACCGCGGCGAGCTGACCTTCCACATCGAACGCGAGCACCTGCCGCGCGTCGCCCGCACCCTGCGCGACGACCCGGCGCTCCGCTTCGAGCTGTGCACCGGCGTCAGCGGCGTCCACTACCTCCACGACAAGGGCCGCGAGCTGCACGCCGTCTACCACCTGCGCTCCATCACCCACAACAGGCTGATCCGCCTGGAGGTCAGCGCCCCGGACGCCGACCCGCACATCCCGTCCCTGGTCGCGGTCTACCCGACCAACGACTGGCACGAGCGGGAGACCTACGACTTCTTCGGGATCGTCTTCGACGGCCACCCGGCCCTCACGCGGATCATGATGCCGGACGACTGGCAGGGCCACCCGCAGCGCAAGGACTACCCCCTCGGCGGCATCGCCGTCGAGTACAAGGGCGCCCAGATCCCGGCTCCGGACCAGCGGAGGTCGTACTCGTGAGTACACAGTCAGCAGCCGCGGCCGCCTCGGCCCGCGAAACCACCGAGGGCACCGTATACACGGTCACCGGCGGGGACTGGGACGAGATCGTCCAGTCCGCGGCCCGCGCCGACGACGAACGCATCGTCGTCAACATGGGGCCCCAGCACCCGTCCACCCACGGAGTGCTCCGCCTCATCCTGGAGATCGACGGCGAGACGGTCACCGAGGCCCGCTGCGGCATCGGCTACCTCCACACCGGCATCGAGAAGAACCTCGAGTTCCGCACGTGGACCCAGGGCACCACGTTCGTGACGCGCATGGACTACCTGACGTCCTTCTTCAACGAGACCGCCTACTGTCTCGCCGTCGAGAAGCTCCTCGGCATCGAGGACCAGATCACCGAGCGCGCCAAGATCATCAGGGTGCTCCTGATGGAGCTGAACCGACTCTCCTCCCACCTGGTCTGCATCGCCACCGGCGGCATGGAACTCGGCGCCACCACGATCATGATCTACGGGTTCCGCGATCGTGAAATGATTCTCGATCTCTACGAGCTCATCACGGGCCTGCGCATGAACCACGCGTACATCCGGCCCGGCGGACTCGCCCAGGACCTGCCGCCCGGCGCGGTGGACCAGATCCGCGAGTTCGTGAAGAAGATGCGGAAGAACCTCCCGGAGTACGACAAGCTCGCCACCGGGAACCCCATCTTCAAGGCCCGCATGCAGGACGTCGGCTACCTCGACCTGGCCGGCTGCATGGCCCTCGGCGCGACGGGCCCGATCCTGCGCTCCACCGGCCTCCCGCACGACCTGCGCAAGGCCCAGCCCTACTGCGACTACGAGACCTACGACTTCGAGGTCGCCGTCGCCGACACCTGCGACTCCTACGGCCGCTTCCTGATCCGCCTGGAGGAGATGCGCCAGTCGCTCAGGATCGTCGAGCAGTGCCTGGACCGGCTGCAGCCCGGCCCGGTCATGGTCGCCGACAAGAAGATCGCCTGGCCCGCCCAGCTCGCCCTGGGCCCCGACGGTCTCGGCAACTCCCTCGACCACATCAAGAAGATCATGGGCACCTCCATGGAGGCCCTGATCCACCACTTCAAGCTGGTCACCGAGGGCTTCCGGGTCCCGCCCGGCCAGGCCTACGCGGCCGTCGAGTCCCCCAAGGGCGAACTCGGCGTGCACGCCGTGTCCGACGGCGGCACCCGCCCCTTCCGGGTCCACTTCCGCGACCCGTCCTTCACCAACCTTCAGGCCATGGCGGCGATGTGCGAGGGCGGCCAGGTCGCCGACGTCATCGTCGCCGTCGCGTCCATCGACCCCGTGATGGGAGGCGTCGACCGGTGACCACCTCTTCCTCGGAGCGCGGAATCAGCCTGGGCATGCCCGAACTGCCCGCGCCCGCGTATCCCGACGACGTCCGGGCCCGCCTGGAGACGGACGCGCGCGACATCATCGCCCGCTACCCCGACTCCCGGTCCGCCCTGCTGCCGCTGCTGCACCTCGTGCAGGCGGAGGATGGCCACGTCACCCGCACCGGGATGCAGTTCTGCGCGGACGTGCTGAAGCTGACCACGGCCGAGGTCACCGCCGTCGCCACCTTCTACACCATGTACCGGCGCAGGCCCTCCGGCGACTACCAGGTGGGCGTCTGCACCAACACGCTGTGCGCGGTGATGGGCGGCGACGCGATCTTCGAGACCCTCCAGGAGCACCTGGGCGTCGGCAACGGCGGCACCACCGACGACGGCAAGGTCACCCTGGAGCACATCGAGTGCAACGCGGCCTGCGACTTCGCCCCCGTCGTGATGGTCAACTGGGAGTTCTTCGACAACCAGAGCCCCGCGAGCGCCAAGCGCCTGGTCGACGACCTGCGGGCCGGCCGGGACGTCGAGCCCACCCGCGGGGCCCGCGTGTGCACCTTCAAGGAGACCGCGCGTATCCTCGCCGGCTTCCCCGACGAACGGCCCGGAGCCGTCGAGGAGAGCGGCAGCGCCGGACCCGCCTCACTGGTCGGCCTGCGCCTGGCCAGGGGAGAGACCGCACCTCCGCGCGTGGTCCATCCGCGCGCCCAGGGACCGCAAGAAGCACCGTCCGCAGAGGAGGGGGAGTGATGACGGTGGTACCCGACCTCAAGGACACCAGTCCCGAGAAGCTGCTCGCACCCGTGCTGTCGGCCTTCTGGGACGAGGACCGGTCCTGGACGCTCGACGTCTACCGGAGGCACGAGGGGTACGAGGGGCTCCGCAAGGCGCTCGCCATGTCGCCGGACGACCTGATCGCCTATGTGAAGGACTCCGGACTGCGCGGCCGCGGCGGCGCGGGATTCCCCACCGGGATGAAGTGGCAGTTCATCCCGCAGGGAGACGGCAAGCCCCACTATCTGGTTGTCAACGCCGACGAATCGGAGCCCGGGACCTGCAAGGACATCCCGCTCCTCTTCGCGAACCCGCACAGCCTCATCGAGGGCATCGTGATCGCGTGCTACGCCATCCGGTCGTCGCATGCCTTCATCTATCTGCGTGGTGAGGTCGTCCCCGTCCTGCGGCGGTTGCACGAGGCCGTGCGCGAGGCCCACGCGGCCGGATACCTCGGCGAGAACATCCTGGGCAGCGGACTCGATCTCCAGCTCACCGTGCACGCCGGCGCCGGCGCGTACATCTGCGGTGAGGAGACCGCGCTGCTCGACTCGCTCGAGGGCCGCCGCGGTCAACCGCGGCTCCGTCCTCCCTTCCCTGCTGTCGAAGGGCTCTACGCCTGCCCGACTGTTGTGAACAACGTCGAGTCCATCGCCTCGGTTCCCGCCATCCTCAACAACGGCAAGGAATGGTTCAGGTCGATGGGGAGCGAGAAGTCACCCGGCTTCACGCTCTACTCGCTCAGCGGCCACGTCGCCAGTCCCGGCCAGTACGAGGCACCGCTCGGCATCACCCTGCGCCAGCTCCTCGACATGAGCGGCGGGATGCGGCCCGGCCACCGCCTCAAGTTCTGGACGCCCGGCGGCTCCTCGACACCGATGTTCACGGACGAGCACCTCGACGTCCCCCTCGACTACGAGGGCGTGGGCGCCGCCGGCTCCATGCTGGGCACCAAGGCGCTCCAGTGCTTCGACGAGACCACCTGCGTGGTGCGCGCCGTCACCCGCTGGACCGAGTTCTACGCCCACGAGTCCTGCGGCAAGTGCACTCCCTGCCGCGAGGGCACCTACTGGCTCGTGCAGTTGCTGCGCGACATCGAGGCCGGCAAGGGCGTCATGTCCGACCTCGACAAGCTGAACGACATCGCCGACAACATCAACGGCAAGTCCTTCTGCGCCCTCGGCGACGGCGCGGCATCCCCGATCTTCTCCTCGCTGAAGTACTTCCGCGAGGAGTACGAGCAGCACATCACGGGCCGGGGCTGCCCCTTCGACCCGGCCAAGTCGACGGCCTGGGCGGACCGCCCGGAGGTGAACGCATGACCGTGACCACGAGTTCCCCCTCCTCCGGGGGAACGGCGGCGGTCCCGCCGGAGGACCTCGTCACGCTGACGATCGACGGCGCCGAGATCAGCGTGCCCAAGGGTACCCTGGTCATCCGCGCCGCCGAGGAACTCGGCATCGAGATCCCCCGGTTCTGCGACCACCCCCTGCTCGACCCGGCCGGCGCCTGCCGCCAGTGCATCGTCGAGGTCGAGGGCCAGCGCAAGCCCATGGCGTCCTGCACCATCACCTGCACCGACGGCATGGTGGTCAAGACCCACCTCACCTCCCCGGTCGCCGAGAAGGCCCAGCACGGGGTGATGGAGCTGCTGCTCATCAACCACCCGCTGGACTGCCCGGTCTGCGACAAGGGCGGTGAGTGCCCACTGCAGAACCAGGCGATGTCGCACGGCAACGCCGAGTCCCGCTTCGACGGCAAGAAGCGCACCTACGCCAAGCCCGTCCCGATCTCCACCCAGGTACTCCTCGACCGCGAGCGGTGCGTGCTCTGCGCCCGCTGCACCCGGTTCTCCAACCAGGTCGCCGGCGACCCGATGATCGAGCTGATCGAGCGCGGCGCGCTCCAGCAGGTCGGCACCGGCGAGGGCGACCCGTTCGAGTCGTACTTCTCCGGGAACACCATCCAGATCTGCCCGGTGGGCGCGCTGACCTCGGCGGCGTACCGCTTCCGCTCCCGGCCCTTCGACCTGATCTCCTCGCCGTCCGTGTGCGAGCACTGCTCCGGCGGCTGCGCCACCCGCACCGACCACCGGCGCGGCAAGGTCATGCGGCGGCTCGCCGCCAACGACCCCGAGGTCAACGAGGAGTGGATCTGCGACAAGGGGCGCTTCGCGTTCCGGTACGCGCAGCAGAAGGACCGCCTGGAGACCCCGCTGGTCCGAAACGCCCAGGGCGTCCTCGAACCCGCCTCCTGGCCGGAGGCGCTGGACGCCGCCGCCCGGGGCCTGGCCGCCGCCCGCTCCCGGGCCGGCGTCCTGACCGGCGGCCGGCTCACCGTCGAGGACGCCTATGCGTACAGCAAGTTCGCGCGCGTGGCGCTCGACACCAACGACATCGACTTCCGCGCGCGCGTGCACGGCAGCGAGGAGGCCGACTTCCTCGCCGCCCGGGTCGCCGGCCGCGGCCGTGACCTCGACGGTACGGGCGTCACCTACACCGCCCTGGAGAAGGCGCCCGCCGTCCTCCTGGTCGGGTTCGAGTCGGAGGAGGAGGCGCCCGGCGTCTTCCTGAGGCTGCGCAAGGCCTGGCGCAAGCGCAAGCAGAAGGTGTTCTCGCTCGCCACCCACGCCACGCGCGGCCTGGAGAAGACGGGCGGCGTCCTGCTGCCGGCCGCCCCCGGCACCGAGACCGAGTGGCTGGACGCCCTCGCGAGCGGCGTCGGCCTCGAAGAGCCGGGCACCCTGGCCGCCGAGGCGCTGCGCGCCGACGGAGCGGTGATCGTCGTCGGAGAGCGGCTGGCGTCCGCCGCGGGCGGGTTCACCGCCGCCGTACGGGCCGCCACCGCCACCGGAGCCCAGCTGGTGTGGATCCCGCGGCGGGCCGGCGAGCGCGGCGCGATCGAGGCGGGCGCGCTGCCGTCGCTGCTGCCGGGCGGCCGCCCGGCCACCGACCCGCGCGCGCGTGAGGAGGTCGCCGCCGTCTGGGGGGTGGCCGAACTCCCGCTCCGCTACGGCCGCGACACCGGCCAGATCGTCGAGGCCGCCGCCCGGGGCGAACTGTCCGCCCTGGTGGTCGCCGGCGTCGAGGTCGCCGACCTGCCCGACCCGGCACGCGCGCGTGCGGCCCTCGAAGGCGTCGGCTTCCTGGTCTCGCTGGAGCTGCGGCCCAGCGAGGTCACCGAGCACGCCGACGTCGTCCTCCCGGTCGCCGCCGTTCCCGAGAAGGCCGGCACCTTCCTCAACTGGGAGGGCAGGGCACGCCTCTTCGAGGCCGCCCTCAAGCCCGACCAGATGACCCGCAGGCTCCCGCCCACCGACGCGCGCGTGCTCCAGATGCTCGCCGACGCCATGGACGTCCACCTGGGCCTGCCGGACCTGCGCACCGCCCGCGCGGAGCTGGACCGGCTCGGCGCCTGGAGCGGTCCGAGGGCGTCCGAGCCCATGGAGAGCTCGGTGTCGCTGCCCAGGCCCGCGGCCGGTGAGGCCGTGCTCGCCGGACACCGGCTCCTCCTCGACCAGGGTCTCCTCCAGGACGGCGACGAGGCCCTCGCCGGCACCCGGCACGCCGCCCACGCGCGCGTGTCGGCCGCGACGGCCGCCGAGGCGGGCGTCGGGAACGGCGGCCTGCTCGCCGTCACCGGAGCCTCCGGCACCGTCGAACTCCCGCTCCGGATCACCGAGATGCCCGACCGCGTGGTCTGGCTCCCGCTGAACTCCGTCGGCGGCGGTGTCGCCTCCGACACCGGGACGTCCCCCGGCTCCCTCGTCCGCATCGGCCCGGCGGCCACCGCCGGTGAGGCACCCAAGGAGGTGGAGGCATGACCCCGTACCTCGCCGCTGAAGACCTCTCCATGTTCGGCCGCGACCCCTGGTGGCTGGTCGTCGTCAAGGCGGTGTTCTGCTTCGCCTTCCTGATGGTGACCGTGCTCTTCTCCATCGTCTGGGAGCGCAAGGTCGTCGCCTGGATGCAGCTGCGCATCGGCCCCAACCGGCACGGCCCCTGGGGCATGCTCCAGTCGCTCGCCGACGGCATCAAGCTGATGCTCAAGGAAGACGTCATCGTCAAACGCGCGGACAAGGCCGTCTACGTCCTCGCGCCGATCGTCGCGGCCATCCCGGCCTTCATGGCGATCGCGGTGATCCCGTTCGGGCCCGCCGACAACGAGGTCTCGATCTTCGGCACCCGCACCGCGATGCAGCTCACCGACCTGCCGATCGCGATGCTCTACATCCTCGCCGTCGCCTCCGTCGGCATCTACGGCATCGTCCTCGCGGGCTGGAGCTCGGGATCGACGTACCCGCTCCTCGGCGGCCTGCGCTCCTGCGCGCAGATGATCTCCTACGAGATCGCCATGGGCGCCGCGTTCGCCTCCGTCTTCGTCTACTCCGGCTCCATGTCGACGTCGACGATCGTCGAACAGCAGCAGGGCCGCTGGTACATCCTGCTGCTGCCGGTCTCCTTCATCATCTACGTCGTCACCATGGTCGGCGAGACCAACCGCGCCCCGTTCGACATGCCGGAGTCCGAGGGCGACCTGGTCGGCGGCTTCAACACCGAGTACTCGTCGATCAAGTTCGCGATGTTCATGCTCGCCGAGTACGTCAACATGGTCACCGTCTCCGCCGTGTCGACCACCCTGTTCCTGGGCGGCTGGCGCGCCCCCTGGCCGATCAGCGCCTTCTGGGAGGGCGCCAACCACGGCTGGTGGCCGCTGCTCTGGTTCGTCATCAAGGTCCAGTTGCTGCTGTTCTTCTTCATCTGGCTGCGCGGCACGCTCCCGCGCGTGCGCTACGACCAGCTGATGAAACTCGGCTGGAAGGTCCTCATCCCGGTCTCCGTCGTCTGGCTGATGCTGGTCGCGACCGTGAGGACCCTCCGCAACGAGAACTACGACTTCGCCGACATCGCCCTCTACGTCGGCGGCGGAGTCCTCGCGCTGCTGCTCCTGTCCTTCGTCGCCGACATCTTCCGCGACAAGGGCAAGGAAGCCGCGCAGTCCGCCGCCGAACCGGCCGGGTTCGACCCCATGGCGGGCGGGTTCCCCGTACCACCGCTGCCCGGACAGGAACTGCCGCCGGTGCCCAGGCGCGGCTCGCGCCGGGAGCGGGAGCTGATTGTCAGTGGCGGGCCGGACACTGTCAGTGACGGATCTACGGATGGAAAGGAGGCGTCCGATGGCTGAGGAGCCCAAGGAGACCCAACCCGGTTTCCAGAACCCCGTGGCCGGCTTCGGCGTGACCTTCAAGGCCATGTTCAAGAAGCGGCTGACCGAGCAGTACCCGGAGCAGAAGAAGACCACGGCCCCGCGGTTCCACGGACGGCACCAGCTCAACCGCCATCCGGACGGCCTGGAGAAGTGCGTCGGCTGCGAACTGTGCGCCTGGGCCTGCCCCGCCGACGCCATCTACGTCGAGGGCGCCGACAACACCGACGAGGAGCGCTACTCGCCGGGCGAGCGGTACGGCCGCGTCTACCAGATCAACTACGCCCGCTGCATCCTGTGCGGCCTGTGCATCGAAGCGTGTCCCACGCGCGCGCTGACGATGACCAACGAGTTCGAACTGGCCGACAGCAGCCGCGCCAACCTCATCTACACCAAGGAACAACTGCTCGCCGGCCTCGACGAGGGCATGGTCGACACCCCGCACGCGATCTTCCCGGGAACCGACGAACAGGACTACTACCGCGGCCTGGTGACCGAGGCCGCGCCCGGCACCGTACGGCAGACCGCCGTCTCCAAGGGGGAGCCGCAGCCGTCGGCAGAGCCTTCGGGCGCGGCGGAAGACCAGGAGGTGCAGGCATGAGCCCGCAACTCGCCGCCTACACCACCTCCACCGGCGAGGCCTTCCAGTTCTGGGTCCTCGGCACCGTCGCGGTGATCGGCGCCCTGTGCACCGTCTTCATGCGCAAGGCCGTGCACAGCGCGCTCTGCCTCGCCGGGACCATGATCGTCCTGGCGGTGTTCTACCTCGCCAACGGCGCTTATTTCCTCGGTGTCGTGCAGATCGTCGTCTACACCGGCGCGATCATGATGCTGTTCCTCTTCGTGGTGATGCTGGTCGGCGTGACCGCCGCCGACTCCCTGAAGGAGACCATCAAGGGCCAGCGCTGGCTGGCCCTTCTCTGCGGGGCCGGCTTCGGCGTCCTGCTCCTCGCGGGCATCGCCAACGCCTCACTCAAGGACTTCGACGGCATCGGCCAGGCCAACGCCAACGGCAACGTGGAGGGCCTCGCCGCCCTCATCTTCACCAAGTACGTCTTCGCCTTCGAGATCACCGGCGCCCTGCTCATCACGGCCGCCGTCGGCGCCATGGTGCTCACCCACCGCGAGCGCACCGAGCGCGCCATGACCCAGCGCGAGCTGTCCGAGCAGCGCGTCCGCGAAGGCAAGCACGTGCCGCCGCTGCCCGCCCCCGGCGTCTACGCCCGGCACAACGCCGTGGACATCGCCGGTCTGCTGCCCGACGGCACCCCGTCCGAGCTCACGGTCAGCAGGACGCTGCGCGACCGAGGCCAGATCCGCGACGTCTCCGCGGAAGCGCTGAGCGACCTGCGGGCCCTGGAACAGCGCGCCGAGGACCGGCTGGAGCGGACCCCGATCGAGCCGGCGAACCTCAAGCGGTCCGAGGAGGCGTCCAAGTGAACCCGGTCTACTACCTCTATCTCGCCGCCCTGTTGTTCACCATCGGCGCCACCGGTGTGCTCATCAGACGGAACGCGATCGTCGTCTTCATGTGCATCGAGCTGATGCTGAATGCCTGCAACCTCGCGTTCGTCGTCTTCTCCCGCATGCACGGCAATCTCGACGGCCAGATCATCGCCTTCTTCACGATGGTCGTCGCCGCCGCGGAGGTCGTGGTCGGGCTCGCGATCATCGTGTCGCTGTTCCGTACCCGCCACTCGGCCTCGGTCGACGACGCCAGCCTGATGAAGCTGTAGGGGGTCGCTGAATCGTGGAGAACCTGATTGCGCTGCTGATCGCGGCGCCCCTGCTCGGAGCGGCCGTCCTCCTGGTCGGCGGCCGCCGGCTGGACGCCGTCGGCCACTGGGTCGGCACACTCCTGTCGACGGCCTCCTTCGTGATCGGCGTGGCCCTCTTCGCCGACCTGCTGGGCCGGAACGCCGAACACCGCACGCTCACCCAGCACCTGTGGACGTGGATCTCCGTCGGCAGCTTCCAGGCGGACGTCACCTTCCGCCTGGACCAGCTGTCCATGACGTTCGTCCTGCTGATCACCGGCGTCGGCTCGCTCATCCACCTGTACTCGGTCGGGTACATGGAGCACGACGAGCGCCGCCGCCGCTTCTTCGGCTACCTGAACCTGTTCCTCGCGGCGATGCTGCTGCTCGTCCTCGCCGACAACTACCTGCTGCTGTACGTCGGCTGGGAAGGCGTCGGCCTCGCCTCCTACCTGCTGATCGGCTTCTGGCAGCACAAGCCCAGCGCGGCCACGGCGGCCAAGAAGGCCTTCCTGGTCAACCGCGTCGGCGACATGGGCCTGTCGATCGCGATCATGCTGATGTTCACGACGTTCGGCACGTTCGCCTTCGGCCCGGTCCTCAGCCACGCCACCGAGGCCTCCGAGGGCAAGCTCACCGCGATCGGCCTGATGCTGCTGCTCGCCGCCTGCGGCAAGTCCGCCCAGGTGCCGCTGCAGTCCTGGCTCGGGGACGCCATGGAGGGCCCGACCCCGGTCTCGGCCCTCATCCACGCGGCGACCATGGTGACCGCGGGCGTGTACCTCATCGTCCGCTCCGGAGCGATCTTCAACGCGGCCCCGGACGCACAGCTCGTCGTCACCGTCGTCGGCGCCGTCACCCTCCTGTTCGGTGCGGTCGTCGGTTGCGCCAAGGACGACATCAAGAAGGCGCTGGCCGGCTCGACCATGTCGCAGATCGGCTACATGGTCCTTGCCGCCGGCCTCGGCCCGATCGGCTACGTCTTCGCGATCATGCACCTGGTGACGCACGGCTTCTTCAAGGCCGGTCTCTTCCTCGGCGCCGGCTCCGTCATGCACGGCATGAACGACGAGGTCGACATGCGCAGGTACGGCGGCCTCCGTAAGTACATGCCGGTCACCTTCGTCACCTTCGGCCTCGGCTACCTCGCCATCATCGGCTTCCCGGGCCTGTCCGGCTTCTTCTCCAAGGACAAGATCATCGAGGCGGCGTTCGCCAAGGGCGGCACCGAGGGCTGGATCCTCGGCACCTGCGCCCTGGTCGGCGCGGCCATCACCGCCTTCTACATGACGCGCGTGATGCTCATGACCTTCTTCGGCGAGAAGCGCTGGCACCCGGACGAGCACGGCCACGAGCCGCACCCGCACGAGTCCCCGAAGGTCATGACCATCCCGATGATCGTCCTGGCGATCGGCTCGGTCTTCGGCGGCGCGTACTTCAGCATCGGCGACCGCTTCCTGCACTGGCTGGAGCCGGTCACCGGCCACAGCGAGGGCGACTCCCCGCTCAGCGCGACCACCGTCACCGGCGCCACCATGGTCTGCCTGGTCGTCGGAGTCGGCATCGCCTACCTCCAGTACGGCCGCCGACCCGTCCCGGCCGTCGCCCCGCGCGGTTCGCTGCTCACCCGCGCGGCCCGCCGCGACCTCCTCCAGGACGACTTCAACCACGTCGTCCTGGTCCGCGGCGGCGAACACCTCACCCGCTCCCTGGTGTACGTCGACCACACCCTGGTCGACGGCGTCGTCAACGGCACGGCGGCGGGCGTCGGCGGACTCTCCGGCCGGCTGCGCAAGCTCCAGAACGGCTACGCGCGCTCGTACGCGGTCTCGATGTTCGGCGGCGCTGCCCTCCTGGTCGCCGCGACCCTGCTGATGAGGGCGGTCTGATACCGATGTCCTTTCCTCTGCTGACAGCGACGGCGGCGCTCCCGGCCGTCGGTGCGATCGCCACGGCCGCCGTACCGGCCGCGCGGCGCACCGCGGCCAAATGGCTGGCCCTGCTGGTCTCGCTCGCCACCCTGGTGCTGGCGATCGTCGTCCTGGTCCGCTTCGACCCGGACGGCGCCCGCTACCAGCTCACCGAATCCCACCCGTGGATCGCGGACTTCGGGGTCAGGTACGAACTCGGCGTCGACGGCATCGCGGTCGTCCTGCTCGCGCTCACCGCCCTGCTGATCCCGTTCATCGTCCTGGCGGGCTGGCACGACGCCGACCCGCTGGAGACCGGCAGCAAGCGGTGGCGGCCCACCCAGGGCTTCTTCGCCCTGATCCTGGCCGTCGAGGCGATGGTGATCATCTCCTTCGAGGCCACCGACGTCTTCCTCTTCTACATCTTCTTCGAAGCCATGCTCATCCCGATGTACTTCCTCATCGGCGGCTTCGGCGACCGCGCCCACGAGCACGGCGAGGAGGCGGCGTCCACGCAACGGTCGTACGCCGCCGTGAAGTTCCTCCTCTACAACCTGGTCGGCGGCCTGATCATGCTGGCCGCCGTGATCGGCCTCTACGTGGTCGCCGGGAACTTCTCCCTCGCCGAGATCGCGCAGGCCCGCGCCAACGGCTCCCTGCACATGGCGACCAGCACCGAACGCTGGCTCTTCCTCGGCTTCTTCTTCGCCTTCGCGGTGAAGGCGCCGCTGTGGCCGCTGCACACCTGGCTGCCCAACGCCATGCAGGAGTCCACCGCCCCCGTCGCCGTCCTCATCACGGCGGTCGTCGACAAGGTGGGCACGTTCGCGATGCTCCGCTTCTGCCTCCAGCTCTTCCCGGAGGCGAGCAAGTGGGCGACCCCGGTCATCCTGGTCCTCGCCCTGATCAGCATCATCTACGGCGCACTGCTCGCCGTGGGACAGCGCGACATCAAGCGCCTGGTCGCCTACGCGTCGATCTCGCACTTCGGCTTCATCGTCCTGGGCATCTTCGCGATGACCAGCCAGGGCCAGTCCGGCGCCACCCTCTACATGGTCAACCACGGCATCTCCACCGCCGCGCTGATGCTGGTCGCCGGCTTCCTGATCTCCCGGCGCGGCTCGCGCCTCATCGCCGACTACGGCGGTGTGCAGAAGGTCGCCCCGGTGCTCGCCGGCACCTTCCTGATCGGCGGCCTGGCGACGCTCTCCCTGCCGGGTCTCGCGCCCTTCGTGAGCGAGTTCCTCGTCCTGGTCGGCACCTTCACGCGCTACCCGGTCATCGGGATCATCGCCACCTTCGGCATCGTCCTCGCCGCGCTCTACACCCTCGTCCTCTACCAGCGGACGATGACGGGCCCGGTGAAGCCGGAGGTCTCCGCGATGCCCGACCTGAAGGCACGCGAACTCGTCGTGGTCGCCCCGCTGATCGTCCTGCTGGTCTTCCTGGGCGTCTACCCGAAGCCCGTCACGGACATCGTCAACCCGGCGGTCAAGCAGACCATGTCGGACGTACACAAGACCGACCCCAAGCCCGAGGTGGAGGCCGCCCGATGAGCGCAGCAGCCGTCCATAGCCTGTGGACAACCGCGGCCGACCCGATCTCGAAGATCGACGCGCCGAAGATCGAATACGGGCAATTGTCGCCCACCCTGATCGTCGTCGGCGCGGCGATCGTCGGAGTCCTCATCGAGGCGTTCGTCCCGCGCAGGTCCCGCTACCTCGCGCAGGTCTTCGTCTCCGCCGTCGCCCTGTGCGCGGCCTTCGCGGCGGTCGTCGCGCTCGCCGCGGACGGATACGGCACCACGAAGGCGCACATCGCCGCCATGGGCGCGATCGCCGTCGACGGCCCCTCCCTGTTCCTCCAGGGCACGATCCTGCTGGCCGGCCTCGTCGGCCTGTTCACCTTCGCCGAACGCCGCCTCGACCCCGCAGCCCACGGCAACCGCGTCGACTCCTTCGCCGCCCAGGCCGCCGCGGTCCCCGGCAGCGACACCGAGAAGGCCGCCGTCAAGGCCGGGTTCACCACCACCGAGGTCTTCCCGCTGCTGCTCTTCGCCGTCGCCGGAATGCTGGTGTTCCCCTCGGCCAACGACCTGCTGACGCTCTTCGTGGCCCTGGAGGTCTTCTCCCTCCCGCTCTACCTGATGTGCGCCCTGGCCCGCCGCAAGCGCCTCATGTCGCAGGAAGCCGCCGTCAAGTACTTCCTGCTCGGCGCCTTCGCCTCCGCGTTCACCCTGTTCGGCATCGCCCTCCTGTACGGCTACGCCGGCTCGGTGTCGTACGCCACCATCGCCCAGGTCGTCGACGGCACCGTCACCAACGTCGACCCCGCCCTCGCGGGCACCATGGGCAACGACGCGCTGCTGCTGCTCGGCACCGCGCTCCTCGTCATGGGCCTGCTCTTCAAGGTCGGCGCGGTGCCCTTCCACATGTGGACCCCCGACGTCTACCAGGGAGCCCCGACCCCGGTCACCGGCTTCATGGCCGCCGCCACCAAGGTCGCCGCCTTCGGCGCGCTGCTGCGCGTCCTGTACGTCGTCCTGCCCGGCCTGCGCTGGGACTGGCGGCCGGTCATGTGGGGCGTCGCGATCATCACCATGCTGGGCGGCGCGATCGTCGCGATCACCCAGACCGACATCAAGCGGCTGCTCGCCTACTCGTCGATCGCGCACGCCGGATTCATCCTCGCGGGTGTCATCGCCACGTCGAAGGACGGCGTGTCCTCCGTCCTCTTCTACCTGGCCGCGTACTCCTTCGTGACCATCGGCGCCTTCGCCGTGGTCACCCTGGTGCGCGACGCGGGCGGCGAGGCCACCCACCTGTCGAAGTGGGCCGGACTCGGCCGCCGGTCGCCGCTGGTCGCGGCCGTCTTCGCCGTCTTCCTGCTCGCCTTCGCGGGCATCCCGCTGACCTCCGGGTTCGCCGGGAAGTTCGCCGTCTTCAAGGCGGCGGCCGAGGGCGGGGCGGCCCCGCTGGTCGTGATCGGTGTGATCTCGTCGGCGATCGCCGCGTTCTTCTACATCCGCGTGATCGTGCTCATGTTCTTCAGCGAGCCGAGGCCCGACGGCCCCACGGTCGCCGTGCCCTCACCGCTGACCATGGCGGCCATCGGCTTCGGCGTGGCTGTCACCCTGGTCCTCGGCGTGGCACCGCAGTACTTCCTGGACCTGGCCGGCCAGGCCGGGCTCTTCGTGCGCTGAGCCCTCCCTTACGGCCGTGGGCCCCGGTTCCTCCCCAGGGAGGAACCGGGGCCCACGCGCGCGTGCGGCTCAGGACCGCGGACAGGCCACCGCGGGGTTCCACGGCGCGAACAGACCGCTCGGATTGTCCTTCCAGATCCAGGCGCGCAGCGTGTACACCGGCCCCGTGACCCCGGGCAGCGTCGTCGGCCCCTGGAACTCCTGCCCGAACAGCGTCGGCGCGGCGGTGCCGCTGACGGCGGGCACGATCCACTCCGCCGCGACCAGGGCACGGCCGCCGCCGGCGGTCTCGTAGAGGAGACCGGCGGGCTCCGCCGGGTCGAGACTGCCGAGGGCGGCGGACCGCACGTAGTGACGGCCCGCGCCTCCCCGGCCGGCCCGGGCGTCGCAGGCGCCGGTGGGCGTGTACCCGTCCGTGACCGCGAACGGCTCGTACCGGTAGTCCGCCGTCGCCGTGTACGCCGGGGTCAGATCCGTCCAGACGAACGGCTCGGCGTCCGGGACGGGAGCGGCGTCGGCGGGAACCACGGCCAGAGCGGCCGGCACGGCCAGCGCCAGAGCGACACCGGCGGTGCGGGACCTGAGAGACATGCTGGTGCTCCTCGGGGCGGAAGAGGCACACGGACGGCGCCTCGGCACAGAGCGGGCCTCCCCGGTCCCGCCTGTGCAGCATGGCCCCCGCCGGTTCCGCCCCGCCACGCGGAGACCGCCGAAGGACTGAGCCTGTGGATAACTCCGACGCTGTCGGTCCGGACCCCTATCGTGGTGACAGTGGTCGAGGGACGACGTACGGGGGGCACGACGATGGGCGGGACGGGCGGGACCGACGAGATGCCAGGGACGACCGAGACACCCGGGGCGCCACAGGCGCACGGACCGGCGGACAGCGAGGCGCTGGCCACGCTGCACCGGGTCTTCGGGTACGACGCCTTCCGGGGCGAACAGGAAGCGATCATCGAGCACGTGGTGGCGGGCGGCGACGCCGTCGTGCTCATGCCCACCGGCGGCGGAAAATCACTCTGCTACCAGATCCCCGCCCTGGTCAGACCAGGTACGGGCATCGTGGTCTCACCCCTCATCGCCCTCATGCAGGACCAGGTGGACGCCCTGCGCGCCCTCGGCGTCAACGCGGGCTTCATCAACTCCACCCAGGACTTCGACGAGCGGCGCGTGGTCGAGGCGCAGTTCCTGTCCGGCGAGCTGGACCTGCTCTACCTGGCCCCCGAGCGGCTCCGCCTGGACTCCACCCTGGACCTGCTCACCCGGGGCAAGATCTCCGTCTTCGCGATCGACGAGGCACACTGCGTCTCCCAGTGGGGCCACGACTTCCGCCCCGACTACCTGGCGCTCTCCCTCCTCGGCGAGCGCTGGCCGGACGTCCCGCGCATCGCGCTCACCGCCACCGCCACCCACGCGACCCACCAGGAGATCGTCCAGCGGCTGCACATGCCGACGGCCCGGCACTTCGTGGCCAGCTTCGACCGGCCCAACATCCAGTACCGGATCATCCCCAAGGCCGACCCGAAGAAGCAGCTGCTCGCCTTCCTCCGCCAGGAGCACGAGGGCGACGCGGGCATCGTCTACTGCCTCTCCCGCAAGTCCGTCGAGTCCACGGCCGAATTCCTGTCCCGCAACGGCGTCACGGCCGTGCCCTACCACGCGGGTCTCGACGCGGGCATCCGCGCGGACCACCAGTCCCGCTTCCTGCGCGAGGACGGCCTGGTCGTCGTCGCCACCATCGCCTTCGGCATGGGCATCGACAAACCCGACGTCCGCTTCGTCGCCCACCTCGACCTGCCCAAGTCCGTCGAGGGCTACTACCAGGAGACCGGCCGCGCCGGCCGCGACGGACTGCCCTCCACCGCCTGGATGGCCTACGGCCTCAACGACGTCATACAGCAGCGCAAGCTCATCCAGTCCGGCGAGGGCGACGAGGCCTTCCGCCGCCGCGCCCAGTCCCACCTCGACTCGATGCTCGCCCTGTGCGAGACCGCCCGGTGCCGGCGCGGACAGCTGCTGAACTACTTCGGCCAGGACCCCGACGCGGCGGGCTGCGGCAACTGCGACACCTGCCTCACCCCGCCCGAGACCTGGGACGGCACCGTCGCCGCCCAGAAGGTCCTGTCCACGGTGGTGCGGCTCCAGCGCGAACGCGGCCAGAAGTTCGGCGCCGTCCAGATCGTCGACATCCTGCTCGGCAAGCGCACCGGCAAGGTCATCCAGTTCGACCACGACCAGCTGTCCGTCTTCGGTATCGGCGCCGACCTCGAAGAGGGCGAGTGGCGCGGCGTCGTACGGCAGCTGCTGGCCCAGGGGCTGCTCGCGGTCGAGGGCGAGTACGGCACGCTCACGCTCACCGAGGCCAGCGGGGCGGTACTGCGACGGGAGCGCGAGGTACCCCTCCGCAAGGAACCGAAGAAGCCGGCGGCCGCACGGACCTCCGGCACCTCGGCGAAGGGCGCGGGCAAGGCCAAGGCGGCAGTGGCGGAGCTGCCCGAGGACCTGCTCCCCGCGTTCGAGGCACTGCGCGCCTGGCGCGCCGAGCAGGCCCGCGAACAGGGTGTCCCGGCGTACGTCATCTTCCACGACGCCACCCTGCGGGAGATCGTCGCCCGCCGGCCCGGGTCGATCGCCGAACTGGGCACGGTCGGCGGCGTCGGCGAGAAGAAGCTGATGACGTACGGCGAGGGCGTGCTCGAAGTGCTGGCCGGCCTGGAGGCCCCGGCCCGGACGCCGCCCCAGCCCGCCGCGCAGCCCCCCGCCCAGGCTCCGGCCCACGCTCCCGCCCCGGCTTCCCCCGCGGCGGGGACCGGGTACGACGACCACTGGCCCGAGATGGACGAGGAGCCGGAGCCGGAGGACTGGATATAAGGCCTGCCGGCGTCGGCGAGGGGCCGGCTCACAGGCCCCTCGCCGCGTACGCCCGCACGTCCGCGTCCGGGTCCGCCGTTGCCGTGGCCAGGGCCGCGCGGGCCTCCTCGACACCGGAGTGCCGGGTCAGGGCGAGGACGGCCGCCTTGCGGACATCGGCGTTCGGGTCGGCAAGGGACCCGGCCAGGGCAGGAACCGCCACGGCGGGGGCGACCGCGCCCAGCGCCCTGGCCGCGCCGACGCGCACCTGCCAGGCCGGGTCGGCCAAGGCGGCCACGGCACGGTCCGCGAGCGGCGGCGGACAGCCGACCCCGGCGAGGGATTCGTAGGCCGCGCCCCGGACCAGCACGTCGGCGTCCCCGACGAGCACGGCGAGCGCGCCCAGGACGCCTTCCGCCTCAAGACGGCCGGCCCCGGCGGCACCCACCGTCCCGAGTGCCCTCGCCACCGTCACCCGCACCTCCCGGGACGGGTCGGCGACAGCGCCGGCCAGGGCGTCGGCGGCGTCCACCGAGACCAGCGCCCGCACCGCCTCGATCCGTACCGCCGGATCGGTGTCGGACAAGGAGGCCGCGAAAACCCGGGCGTCGCCGAGACGCAGCGCCCGCAGCACATCGAGCGCGGCCGCCCGGACGACGGGGTCGGTCACATCGAGCGCGTCCACCAGGGCGTCCCGCAGCGCCGGCTCCGGCGGGAGCGTCTCGACCAGCTCACGCAGCGAGGCCGCGGCCGCCGCACGGACCCCGGCGTCGGGATCGGCCAGCGCACCGGCCAGCACCTGCCCGGTGCCCGCCGGGGCCGTCTCCGTGAGGACCGACACGGCGGTACGGCGCACCGAGGGGTCGGAGTCGGTCAAGTAGGCCCGAAGGGCGGCGAGTCCGGGCTCCTCCTCGGCGAGGGCGAGGAGCTCCAGCAGCCGCGAGGAAGCGGGTTCGGCCCGGCCGTACTCGGCGGGACGTACGGCAGGGGAGGCGGCCACCGGCCCGTTGGCGACCGGCGGCACGTCACGGGCGCCCGCCGTGGCCACGTCCAGGGGACGGACCTCGCCGATCAGCCGGGACGGACCGCCGACCGGGGTGAACTCCTCGACCGGCACCAGATACGGAGCCACGGGACGAGCCGTGAACTCCATCGCACCAGAGGGGGACTTGTGCAGATCGAGATGGTGGAACCAGGCGGCGTCGTCACGCTCGGGGTGGTCGAGCCGGTCGTGGTAGAGACCCCAGCGGGACTCCGTACGAGCCAGGGAGGCACGAGCGGCCATCTCCGCGCAGTCGCGGATGAAGCCCACCTCGGCGCAGCGCATCAGCTCGTGCGGGGTGCGGGCGCCCATGGCGGCGATGTCGTCCCGCATCCGCTCGAAGGACTCCAGGGCGAGGGAGAGCCGCGCCCCGGACTTGGGCGGCGCCACGTAGTCGTTCACGAAGCGGCGCAGCTTGTACTCGACCTGGGGCTGCGGCGGGCCGTCCGGGTTGCGCAGCGGACGGTAGACCAGCTCGTGCGCCTCACGCACCTGGTCGGCCGGCAACTCCCCTTCGTACGCCGTGTACTGGGCGGCGTCCGCGCCCGCGAGATCGCCGAAGACGAACGCGCCGATCATGTAGTTGTGCGGGACGCAGGCCAGGTCACCGGCGGCGTACAGCCGGGGGACGGTCGTACGGGCGTGGTCGTCGACCCTGACCCCGGACGCGGAGTGCCCGCCGCACAGGCCGATCTCGGAGATGTGCATCTCGACGTCATGGGTCCGGTAGTCGTGCCCGCGCCCGGAGTGGAAGGTGCCGCGGGTGGGCCGCTCGGTGGAGTGCAGGATCGACTCCAGAGCGGAGACCGACTCCTCGGGAAGGTGGCTCAGCTTCAGGTAGACGGGGCCGCGGTCGGACGCCACCTCGGCCGCGAACTCGGCCATCATCTGCCCGGACCAGTAGTCGGAGTCGACGAACCGCTCACCGTGCCGGTTGACCTGGTAACCCCCGAACGGGTTGGCGACGTACGCGCACGCGGGCCCGTTGTAGTCCTTGATCAGGGGGTTGATCTGGAAGCACTCGATCCCCGTCAGCTCCGCGCCCGCGTGGTAGGCCATGGCGTAACCGTCACCGGCGTTGGTCGGGTTCTCGTACGTCCCGTACAGGTACCCGGAGGCGGGCAGCCCCAGCCGCCCCGCCGCACCGGTCGCGAGCACCACCGCACCCGCGCGGACGACGACGAAGGCCCCCGTGCGGGTGTTGAACCCCGCCGCACCCACCGCGCGTCCGCCCGCCGTCAGCACCCGCACCGGCATCACCCGGTTCTCGATCCGGATCCGCTCCCGCATCTCACGACGCCGCAACTGCCGGTAAAGGACCTTCTTGACATCCTTTCCTTCCGGCATCGGCAGTACGTACGAACCGGAGCGATGCACCTGGCGGACCGCGTACGCGCCATGCTCGTCCTTCTCGAACTTGACCCCGTACGACTCCAGGCGCTGGACCATGGCGAAGCCGCGCGTCGCCGTCTGCCGGACCGTGGACTGGTCGACGATCCCGTCGTTGGCGCGGGTGATCTCGGCGACGTAGTCGTCGGGCTCGGCGCGGCCCGGGACGACCGCGTTGTTGACGCCGTCCATACCCATGGCGAGCGCGCCGGAGTGACGGACGTGGGCCTTCTCCAGGAGCAGCACGTTCGCACCGCGCTCGGCGGCGGTCAGGGCGGCCATCGTGCCGGCGGTGCCGCCGCCGACGACAAGGACGTCGCAGCTCAGCTCCTCGGCGTCGATGACGGCGGGAATCTCCAGAGGGGCCTGGACGAGGGCGTTCGCGGGGCTGGTCACCGGGCTGCCTTTCAGATGCCGAGCGAGGAGAGGACGGTGCGGCGCAGGGCCACGCGGGCGGGGTCGTCGAGGGCTCCGCGGTCACGCGGACGCGGCATGTCCCGCACGGAAGCCACCCGGCCGGACGCGAGCAGGGCGACCCGTTCGCCGAGGAAGAGTGCCTCGTTCACGTCATGGGTGACGAAGACGACGGTCGCTCCCGAGCCGCGCAACACCTCCACCAGTAGGTCCTGCATGCCGGAACGGGTCTGGGCGTCGAGCGCGCCGAACGGCTCGTCCATCAGCACGGCCCGTGGCGAGCCGGCCAGCGCCCGGGCCAACTGCGCCCGCTGGCGCTGCCCGCCGGACACCCGGTGCGGCAACTGCCCCGCCTGCGCGGCCAGTCCGACCCGGGTCAGCCAGGACTCTGCCTGGGCCCGCCGCTCGGATCGTCCTATGCCCTTGATGGCGAGCGGCAGCTCGACGTTGCCGCGCAGCGTGCGCCAGGGCAGCAGCGCGTCCTCCTGGAAGACCAGCGCCCTGTCGGCCGACGGTCCCGCCACGGGGCTCCCGTCCTGCTCCACCGTCCCGGCCAGCGGTGCCAGCAACCCCGCGAACGTCCTCAGCAGCGTCGACTTGCCGCAGCCCGACGGGCCGACGACCGTCAGCACCTCGCCCGGCCGGACCTCCAGCGACACCTCGTGCAGCACCGGCACGTCCGGCCGGCCCAGTACGGCCGCACCGAGGACCAGCCGGGCCCCGCGCACCGCCCCGGAGCCCGGTGCCGGAACGACCGCCGGGACGGCCACCTCAGACGAAGTGCTCATCGCGCGCCTCCTGACCGGACTCGCCGCCGCCCTGCTGCTGGGCATCGGACTGCTTCTGGGACTCGCCGTCGGTCACCACAGCGACCGGGGCGGCGACGGCGGTCACCGCGGTGCGGGGCCGTCCGCCGGGGACGTACGACGTCCGGGGCAGCCAGCGGGTCAGCCACCGGCCGACCCACTCGACGGCCGTGGAGGTGACCCAGCCGAGCATCCCGATCGTCACCATCCCGACGAACACCCCCGGGTAGTCGACGACCGTGTAGTCCTGCCAGGTGCGGTAACCGACGCCGTACTGACCGGAGATCATCTCGGCGGAGATCACACAGATCCACGACACCCCGATCCCCACCGAAAGACCGCCGAAGATGCCCGGCAGCGCACCCGGCAGCACGACCGACCCGAGCACCCGCCAACGCCCGCCGCCCATGGTCCGCACCGCCTCCTCCCACACGGGGGTGAGGGCGCGTACGGCGTGCCGGGTGGAGACCAGTACGGGGAAGAAGGCGGCGGTGCAGGTGATGAAGACGATGCCCTGCTCGTTGGAGGGGAACAGCAGGATCGCGACGGGCACGAGAGCGATCGCCGGGATCGGCCGGACCACCTCCAGGACCGGGCCGAGCAGGTCCTCGGCGAGACGAGAGCGCGCGATGAGCACACCGGTCGCCACACCCAGGACGGCCGCCAGCGCGAAACCGGTGAGGATGCGGGTGAGGCTGTCGGCCAGATCCGTCCAGTAGTCGGCGCCGGAGACCCGCTCGGCGAAGGTGCGGGCGATGTCGGTGACCGTGGGGAACTGCGAGAAACGCAGCCAGAGGTCGACCTTCAGGCCGGTGAGCAGCTGCCACACCCCGAGGGCGGTGGCCAGCGACACCACCCGTAGGACATGCCGGCTCACGACGCCGCCCGCCGCAGCGCGTCGGCGTAGCTGACGACCTGCGCGCCGGCGTGGGCGTCGACATACGACTGCGCGGTCGCCGGGGTCACGAACGGCAGCAGCCGCTCGCTGTCGGCCACCCACACGGCCTTGTCGGCGAACCAGAGTGTGCCGGTGGTGGCGTCGGGGACGTAGGCGGCGCGGATGCCGTCGCTGTGCGCGGCGACATACGCGAGGAGTTCCCCAGGGGAGCCGAAGGCCTCTGTCTTCTCGCTGCCCTTGGGCCACACCTCGCTCGCCGAGGCCGGCGGGGCGGCGGCGAGCCGCTTGGCGTAGTCGGACCTGCCCAGGGCCTTCTTCACGTACTGGTCGTCGACGAACGAGTCCACGTCCACGTCGCCGGTCAGCTTGGCGGCCTTCAGGACTGACACGTCCTCTTTCAGCGCCGACACCAGCGCGGGCTTGACGGCAGGGTCGAAGGTGGCGATGCCGTGGGCGCCGTTGTAGAGGTAGACGACCTCGGCGGGCAGCCCGGTCGCCTTGGCGACCTTCTCGGCGGCAGCCACCGGGTGGGCGTTGAGGTAGTCGGTGGCCTCGGCCTGGGCCTTGAGGAAGGCTCCCAGCACGGCGGGCCGCCGCTTGGCGAAGTCTTCGCCGGCGGTGACGCCGTGGAACGTGGGGAGATCCAGCTGGGCACCGTCGTACAGCGCCTTCGCCTTGCCCTGGTAGGCCAGCAGCCCCGGCCAGGCCACGAACTGCGACAGCGCGTCCACACTGCCAGCCGACAGGGCCGAAGCACCCACCGCGGGCTGCTGGTTGAGTTTGGAGATGCCCTTGTCCGGGTCGATGCCGGCGCGCTGGAGCGCGCGGACGAGGGTGCCGTCCGCGGCGGAGCCGATGCTCGTCGAGACCTTCCTGCCCTTCAGGTCGGTCAAGGAGGTGAGCTTGGAATCGGGACTCGTTACCACGGTGTTGAGGCCGCCGCGGAGATTGTAGCCGGTGACGGAGACCAGGTGGGTGAGCCGGCCCAGCTGTTTGCCGCGGGCCGCGTTGAGCAGCAGCGGGAAGTCGCCCATGGAGCCGATGTCGATCTTCCCGGCGGTCATCTGGGCGGTGATCGGGGCACCCGTGGCGTAGTCCTGCCAGTCGACCTTGTAGGTGTGGCCGTCGTGCAGGGCGTTGAGCTGCTGCTCGAAGTAGCCGAGGGAACGGAGCAGGGTGCCCGCCGTCACCGTGTTGATGGTCTTGGACTGGTAGCCGATGGTGACGGTGACCGTTTTGCCGTCGCCCGCCTCGGCGGTGCCGCCGCAGGCGGTCAGGGACAGCAGGAGGAGGGCCGCGGACGCGGCGGTCGCGGTGCGTTTCATGGCAGTCGTGGGCCTCTCACCGGAGCAGATAGGGCATGTTGACCGTGACGGCTCCGGTGGGACAGCGGGCCGCGCACGGGCCGCAGTACCAGCACTCGTCGACGTGCATGTAGGCCTTGCCGTTGCTCTCGTCGATGGCGAGGGAGTCCAGCGGGCACATGTCCACGCAGAGCGTGCAGCCGTCGATGCACTTCGACTCGTCGATGGTCACGGGCACGTCGGCCCGCTGGGGCGCCAAGGGCATGGCTGTCTCCGGGGAACAGGGCTGGGAGGGGCTTAGCGGGAGCGGTGCAGGAGGCCGCTCATGGTGATGCGGTCGCCGCGGAAGCGGATGAACTCCAGGTCGACGGGGCGGCCGTCGGCGAGGTGGGTGAGCCGTTCCAGCATCAGGACGGCCGCGCCGCGCGGGGCCTGGAGCACGGCTGCGGAGTGGGCGTCCGCGTTCACCGCCTCCAGGGTGATCTCGGCATGGCCCAGGGGCTGTCCGGTGATCGACTCCAGGAGCCTGAAGACGTCGTTGTTCTCCAGGTCGGCGCCGAGGAGGGCGGTGCCGATGTCGAGCGGGACGTAGGTGAGGTCGAGGGAGAGGGGGAGGCCGCTCAGGCGGCGCAGGCGTTCGATGTAGAGGACGTCGGCGCCGGCCGCGACACGGAGCCGTTCGGCGACGGGTGCGGGGGCTGCCGCCGGGCCCATGGTGCGGACCTCGTTGGTGACCTGGCCGTGTTCGCGGAGGGTTTCCGCGAGGCCCATCAGACGGTCGAGCCCGTGGGGGTACTTCCGGGCGACGACCACGGTGCCCACGCCGGGGAGGCGGTCCACCAGCCGTTCCGCCCGCAGCAGGTCCAGGGCCTGGCGGACGGTGTTGCGGGTGGCGGCGTAGTCGGTGGCGAGGGTGGTCTCGTGGGGCAGGGCGCCGTCCGGGAATGCGTCGGCGAGGATCTGGTGGCGCAGGAGGTCGGCGAGCTGCCGGGCCTGGTCCGCGCGCAGCCGGCGACGCGTCCGGTGGGCGGCGACCGTGGCGGCGGCTCCCTGACCGGGGTGGTCTCGGATGCGGTCGGTGGCTGGCATGGCTCGAACCCTACCCACGGGGTAGGGAATGGGGTGTTGCGGGATTGTTGCGCCACCTCGGATTCCCCCGCGCACACCCTTGAACTGCGCTTTCGCCCTGTGAGGGGGAGAGATCTGCCACCGGGGCGCGGACCGTGGATCCGCTCGGTGACCCGGCTAGCCGAGCGCCGTCAGTCCCGGCGCGAACGTGATCAGCAGGGGCAGCAGGGGGACCAGCGCGGCGGCCGTCGTCGTCAGTGCCCGCTGGCTGCGCAGCAGTCGTGGGGGCGGTTCCAGCAGCCGGTCGACCCGCTCGCCCAGGAGGCGTCGGCTGGACGCGCAGGACAGGACCCCGCGGTGCTGGTTCAGTTCGATCAGGGCCAGCGCGGTCGTGAGGTGGCCGCAGCGACGGGACGCCGTGTCGTCCGCGGCGAGCTCGACGAGCCGGTGGGTCTGGTCGCAGAAGTGGGAGAAGAGCGGCACACGCGGGAAGCCCGTGGCGAGCGCGGTGGACAGGTGGAGCAGCCAGTCGTGGTGGGCGCGGGCATGGCCCCGTTCGTGGGTGAGCACCGCGTCGAGCTGGTGGTCGGTGAGGCGGTGCAGCGCGCCCGTCGTCACGACCAGCTGGGGCGGATGGCCCGGCATCCACCAGGCGTCCGGGTACTCGTCCTCCAGCACCAGCATCGGCCCGCGCGCCGCCGGCAGCCCCGCCGGGAGATCCGGCGCCCGCTCCTGCAGGTGTGCCCGGGTGCGGTCGCGGCGGCGCCGGGCCTCGACCAGCTCCCGGGCGAGCATCGCCGTCGTCCATGCGGCCCCGCACGCCAGCAGCACCGTGAGGGCGACCGCCCACAGGGGCGCGACGGAGAGGTCGTACGCCGCCGTGACCGCCGGCGGGGCGGGTGCGAACACCCGGTCGCGCACGGTGTGGAAGACCGCCGCCGCGCCCAGGGTCAGCGCGGCCAGACAGCACAGCAGCACGGTGGCGACCAGGCACTGCCACACCCACAGCGCGACCACCGGTTCCCGCTCGGGCCACAGGGCCCGCACCAGCGCGCGCGGCACGGGCACCGCGGCCGTCAGGGCGACGACGCTCAGCAGGAGCAGGCAGACGGTCATGCCGGGGCTCCCTTTCCCGATCGGAGAGGCGTGCGGGGGCGGGTGGTGCGAGGCGGTGCGCCGGTGCGCGACGAAGCGCTCGTGCCGGCGCACCGCACAGTGCGTGCGCCGTTGCCCGGCATGGCGCGCGCGGGCGCATCGCACAGTACGTGTGACGCCAGTATGACGGTGCCGGACGCCGTGAGGCAGGTCCCGGCGGCGATCCGGGCGCCGGTCCTGCCCACCGGGTACGGCGCGTCCGCCCCCGCTCCCTGCCGTCCCGCCGGCCGCCTCTCACCCCGCCACGATCCGCCCGCTGACCTCCCCGAGCCCCACCCGGCCGCCGCCCGGTCCCGGGGCCCACGCGGACAGCGTCACCGTGTCACCGTCCTCCAGGTACGTCCGCTTGCCGTCGGCGAGTTCGAGCGGATCGCGTCCGTTCCACGTCAGCTCCAGCAGCGAGCCGAGCTGCCCGGGCTCCGGCCCGCTCACCGTTCCGGAGCCGTACAGGTCGCCGGTGCGCAGCGAGGCGCCGTTGACGGTCAGGTGGGCGAGCTGCTGGGCGGCCGTCCAGTACATGGTGGAGAACGGCGGCTCGGACACCACCTGCCCGTTGACCGCGATCGAGATCCGCAGGTCGTACCCCGCGGGCTCCTCCGTGGAGTCGTCGAGGTACGGCAGCAGCGGATGCGTCCGCCGGGGCGGCGCGACCCGGGCCTCGTCGAGCGCCTCCAGCGGGGTGATCCACGCCGAGACCGAGGTGGCGAACGACTTGCCGAGGAACGGGCCGAGCGGGGCGTACTCCCAGGCCTGGATGTCCCGCGCGGACCAGTCGTTCAGCAGGCAGAGGCCGAACACGTGGTCCCTGAAGTCGTCCAGGGCCACGGGCCTTCCCTGCTCGGACGGGGCGCCGACGACGAAGCCGACCTCGGCCTCGATGTCCAGGCGCACCGACGGTCCGAACACCGGCGCCTGGTCCGCGGGGGACTTCCGCTGCCCCGACGGCCGTACGACGTCCGTCCCCGACACCACCACCGTGCCCGCGCGGCCGTGGTAACCGATCGGCAGGTGCTTCCAGTTGGGGGTGAGGGGCTCGGCGGCGTCGGGGCGGAAGATGCGGCCGGCGTTGCGGGCGTGGTTCTCGGAGGCGTAGAAGTCGACGTAGTCGGCGACCTCGAAGGGCAGGTGCAGGGCCACCTCGGACAGCGGGTGGAAGAGGGGTTCGAGCACCTCGCGGTGCGCGGGCACGGTCACCCAGGCGGTCAGCGCCCGCCGTACGTCCGACCAGGTGGTGCGGCCCGCGGCCAGCAGCGGGTTGAGGGTGGGCCGGGCGAGCAGGGAGCCGTACGGGGAGCCGAGCGCGAGGGCCGCGGCGCCGGCGTCGAGTACGTGGTCACCGAGGCGGACGCCGACCCTCCGTTCCGTGCCCTCGGGGGTCGAGAACACGCCATACGGAAGGTTGTTCGGGCCGAAGGGGTCGCCCTCGGGGACCTCGAAGGGGGGCAAGGGGGGCATGGGGTGACTGCCTCGCTCTCATCCGGCCGCGCGGGGTCGTCCGATGTGACGACGTCACTCCGGCGTCGCGCGGCATTCCAGGTGGTCGCGCCACACGTTACGGGTGAGTCGACTGTCGTGGCAGTGTCTAAAGAGTTCGCAATGTCCTAATAGCCCTTGTCGGAGGGGGCAATTCCGGCTTAGCGTCCTTTGGGGGACACGGACGGGGTGGATCCGGTCCGTAGAGGGGGACACGTGGGGGGACCCGTGGCCAGGAACACCGTCGGCGTGCCGTTCGAGGCGGACCGCGACGTGCCCGGCCTGATCGTCAAGTTCGGCGACTATCCGCTGCATCACGGCGGGGTCGGCGCCATTCGCAGCCTGGGGCGCCTCGGCGTGCCCATGTACGCGATCACGGAGGATCCGTACACACCGGCGGCCTCGTCCCGTTATCTCAGACGGGCGTTCGTGTGGCCGACGACAGGTGCCGAGGAACCGGAGCGTCTCGTCGAGGGACTGCTGCGGATAGGCCGCCGCATCGGACGGCCGACCGTGCTGATCCCCACCGACGAGGAGGCCGCCGTCCTCATCGCCGAGAACCAGGACGCGCTCGGCGACCGTTTCCTCTTCCCGCGCGTGGACCCCGCGCTGCCCCGCCGCCTGGCGAGCAAGCAGGGCCTGCACGAACTGTGCGTGGAACACGGCATCCCGAGCCCCACAGCCGCCTTCCCGCAGTCGTACGACGAGATCGTCGACTTCGCGGAGAAGGCCCGCTTCCCGATCGTGGCCAAGAACCGCGAGGCGTTCGTCCGCCGCGCGCAACCCGCCGTCAACGGCACGACGCGGATCGCCACCCGGGAGGGACTGCTCACGCTCGCCCGTGACTGGGGCACCCGTCCGGGTGTCATCCTCCAGGAGTACCTGCCGAGGGAGGAGGCCGAGGACTGGATCGTGCACGCCTACTTCGACGCCGACTCCGTCCCGCGCGCCCTGTTCACCGGCGTCAAGGTCCGCTCCTGGCCGCCGCACGCCGGAATGACCGCGAACGCCTACGTCGTCGACAACCCGGAACTCGCCGACCTCGCCGCGCGTTTCATCAAACAGATCGGCTTCACCGGCGTCATCGACCTCGACCTGCGCTTCGACCGGCGCGACGGCCGCTACAAGCTGCTCGACTTCAACCCGCGCATGGGCGCCCAGTTCCGGCTCTTCGAGAGCGAGTCGGGGGTGGACGTCGTCCGCGCCATGCACCTGGACCTGACCGGGCGCCGCGTTCCGGAGGGGGAACAGCGCGCCGGCCACCGGTACGTCGTGGAGAACATCGACCTGCCCGCCCTCCTCGCCTACCGCCGCAGCGGCTACACGACGCCGCACGCTCCGGCGCGGCCGAGCGGCACCGAGCTGGCCTGGCTGGCGGGTGACGACCCGCTGCCGTTCGTCACGATGCTCGCCCGCTTCGTGCGTCCGGGCGCGAAGCACCTGTACCAGCTGTGGCGCACCAACCGCCGCGGCTCGGGCACCTCCACGAAGTAGGCACCGCGTCTCCTGGGGAGGGACTTCGTGATCCAACCGGCAGCAGTCATCGGCGCCGGGCCGTTCGGCCTGTCCACCGCCGCCCACCTGCGGGCGCGCGGCATCCCCGTCCGGGTCTTCGGCGACCCCATGGTCAGCTGGCGCGACCACATGCCCGCCGGGATGATCCTGAAGTCCACCCCGGCCGCCTCCGGCCTCGACTGCCCGCAGCCCGGGCACACCCTCGCCGACTACTGCGACGCGGCCGGCCTCCGGCGGCTGGTCACCGACGAGGACGTCATCCCGGTGGAGACCTTCATCGGCTACGGCGAGTGGTTCCAGCAGCGGCTGGTGCCCGGACTGGAGCGGGTACGGGTGGTGTCCGTGGACCGCGGCACGGCGTCCGGGTTCCAGATCGAGCTGGACACGGGGGAGTCGTTCACCGCCCGCGCGGTCGTCGTCGCCACCGGCCTGTCGGGGCTCGCCCACCTCCCCGCGGAGCTCGCCGGGGCGGCCGCGGACGGGCCCGCCGGCCCGGTCTCGCACAGCTCCCGGCACCACGACCTCAGCCGCTTCTCCGGCCAGGAGCTGATCGTCGTCGGCGCCGGGCAGTCCGCGCTGGAGACGGCGGCGCTTGCCGCCGAGGCGGGCGCCCAGGTCCGGGTGGTGGCACGCGGCCGCGGCAGGGTCGCCTTCGGCGCCCCGCCCTGGGACCAGCCCCGGCTGCGCCCGGAGTCCCCGTTCGGCCGCGCCTGGTCCCTGTGGGCGCTCAGCTACTACCCGCACCCCTACCGCCGCCTCCCGGAGCGGACCCGCCACTACCTGGTCCGCCGGGTCCTCGGCCCGCTCGGCGCCTGGTGGCTGCGCGACCGCTTCGAGGGCAAGGTCCAGGTCCGCGAGGTCGCCGCCGTCACCGGCGCCGGAGAATCCGCCGGCGCCGCGGTACTCGCCGTCCGTACCCACGACGGCCGCATCGACCGGCTCACCGCCGACCATGTCATCGCCGCCACCGGCTACCGCGTGGACATCGCGGCCATGGACTTCCTGAGCCCAGGACTGCGCACCCGCGTCGCGGTCAGCCGCGGCGCCCCGAGACTCGGTGCCGGATACGTCTCCTCGGTACCCGGCCTCTACTTCACCGGCCTGCCCGCGGCGTCCTCGTACGGCCCGGTGATGCGGTTCGTGTGCGGGACGGAGTTCGCCTCACCGCGCCTGACCGGGCACCTGGCGGCGGCCCACGCCTGACGCCCCGTGGTCTCCGTACCGGCTACGCCTCCTCGGCCGCCCGCTGCCAGGCCAGGAACTCCTCGACCAGCCCGGGCGGGTTGGCCGCCTCTGTGGCCTCGACCTCCCAGCCCGGGCAGTACATGTCGAAGACCACCACCGGCAGCGGCCGCCCGAGGACCTTCTCGATCCGGCCCCCGGCATGCAGGTCCTGCGCGAGCCGGATGCACGCGTCGGCGAAGTGCAGCCCCAACAGCTCCCGCTCGGCGTCCAGTTCGGGATCGTCACCGTCCCCGTCGAACCAGAGTCCGAGTCGCCGGACCTCCTCGGTGTACAGCGCGCCGCCGACCGGGTCCTCGGGGCAGTTGCCGAGCGTCTCGAAGCCGTCCAGGAGCCAGCAGGCGTAGTTCCAGCGGGCCTCGCCGGGGTCCGCCGGATGTCTTTCGGCCTCGTACTGGCTCTCCGTGTTGTAGCCGATCGCCACGAAGGGTCTGCGGTCGTCGTGGTCGACCCGCCAGATACGGAACGACAGCGCGTAGATCTCCGGGCGCAACTCCGCCGGGAACCGCTCCAGCACCCCGGTCGCCGCCTCCACCAGATGCGCCCGGAACGCTCCCGCCCCCTCCGCCACCACGTCCGCCCCCGCCAGATCGGTGCCATCGACTCACCGCAAACGTAACGCGCCCCACTGACAACGCCCCATCACGGAGCGGACGGGCGTCACTTGAGGCCGAAACGCACAGTGAGTCTCAGGGGCGCGCTGTCCGTATTCTCTGATCATGGCCGCACCTTCCCCGTACGCACTCATCGCCACCGACCTGGACGGCACACTGCTGCGCGCCGACGACACGCTCTCGGACCGGTCGCTCGCCGCGCTCGCGCGGGCCGCCGCAGCCGGCGCCCGCCACCTCGTCGTGACCGGCCGCCCCGCACCCAGAGTGCGCCCGCTCCTCGACGACCTCGGCTGCACGGGGCTCGCTGTCTGCGGCCAGGGCGCGCAGCTGTACGACGCCGGCACGAACCGTCTGCTGTGGTCGGTCACCCTGGACCGGGAACTGGCGGAGACCGCGCTCGGCAAGATCGAGGCCGAGGTCGGGCAGGTGTACGCGGCCGTCGACCAGGACGGCGTGGACGGGCTCACGCTCATCGAGCCGGGCTACCTGATGCCCCACCCGACGCTGCCCGCGCTCCGCGTGGACCGGCGCGACGACCTGTGGTGCGCGCCCATCAGCAAGGTGCTGCTGCGCCACCACACCCTGTCGGACGACGAGCTGGCGGCGACCGCGCGGTCGGTGGTGGGGTCGCTGGCGACGGTCACCATGTCGGGGCCGGGGACCGTGGAACTCCAGCCGTGCGGGGTGACCAAGGCGACCGGGCTGGCGCTGGCCGCCGACCATCTGGGGCTGAGCCCGGAACAGGCCATCGCCTTCGGTGACATGCCCAACGACATCCCGATGTTCGACTGGGCGTCCTACGGGGTGGCGATGGCCAACGCCCACACCGAACTCAAGGCGGTCGCGGACGAGGTCACCAAGTCGAACGAGGACGACGGCATCGCCGTCGTCCTCGAGAGACTCTTCACCTGACGGTGTCGGCCGACGGCGTCGGTCAGTACGCGCCGAAGACGTTGTCGATCGAGCCGTACCGCGCGGCGGCGTAGTTGCAGGCGGCGGTGATGTTCGCGACCGGGTCGTAGATGTTGAACGACGTACCGGACACGTGGTACGCGTTGAACGTCGGGTCGATCACCTGGAGCAGGCCCTTGGACGGAATGCCGGCGGCCGCGTTGGAGTCCCAGAGGTTGATGGCGAGCGGGTTGCCCGAGGACTCGCGCATCACGTTGCGGTAGATGCCGTTGTAGCTGCCCGGGATGCCCTTCTGGCCCATGACCGCGAGCGACTCGCGGATCCAGCCGTCGAGGTTGTTCGGGTACCCGGCGGTCGTCGTCGTGGCCGTCGTGGTGGTGGCCGTGGTGGCCGTGGTGGCCGTGGTGGCGGAGGCGGTGGTCGCCCCGAAGATCGGCAGGGCGAGTACGGCGGCACCGGCGCCGACGACGGCGAGCGTGCGGGCGATGCGGGTGCGGCGGGGCTGGGCGGCAGCAGGCATGGCGAAGTTCCTCTCCGTCGCCTGCGAGGTGAGCTGTCGGGTTCGGGCTCGGGGAGTGTGCCCGGCCGCGCCGCCCGAAGGCGATGCGACTTCACCCCTAGCCGTTCCGGAAACGACGTCCGTCAGTGACGTCGGTCGCCCGGTCCGGCGACTTACCTGGGTCCCCCGCTCCTGCCATGCGAATGAACTCGTCGATGGGTCAAGACGGGCGGCGGCAGGATTCGGCGTCCGCCCGGCGAGCGGGAACGTATGCGAGAGCACATGTCCGGAACAAGTAGTGGATTCACACAAAGCACCTATTGACCTTGATCTGAGGCGTATGAGGTGCTTGATCCTTTGCGGCTGCCAACCCTCAACTCACCCACAGGGAAAGGAAAGGAAGCGGTGTCGCGCACCCCTTGTCGCGCCTGGGTTCGCGTGACCCACTTCACGAAACCTCAAATTATGGCGAATCGGACATGGGGGATTTGGCGGTTTCGCTTTCCCCAGGCCGGGCGAATGGTCGCCCTGTCGTCATTCGGGTGTCGAGCGGGAGGAATTTCGGCTAGAAAGGTGCGAATCAGTCATTCCGGTCACGCGTGGTCTTTGTGGAGGCGCCCTCTCCGGTCGCGTACGCCTCGCGTGATTCTGGTCACGTGGGGGCGGAACGGCTCCCCGTGTCCACCGCGAGGGCGGAACCTCCACCGTGGTGCGCGTCGTTGTCATGGGTGGCGGTGGTGTTCCGGCTGTCGTGGGGAAAGGGGGAAGGGAAGGGGTGCGTCCGGGCAGGTGACGTCGGCGGGGGAGGCGTGGGCGTTTCCGGGTGACGGGTGGCCGGGCGGTCCGCCCTCGGGTCCGGCGCCGGAGCCGGTTCGGGACACGGCTCGTGTCCCGGTTCGGGACAACTGTCGGCACATCCTGTTAAGTCAGGGGATGTCAGGTCGTATCGGCTGATCAAAAACATACCGGTCGTGATCCGATAGCGCCCATGGTGTAACCGTGGGCGCCCTCGGTGATCGAATCCTGACCGGATACGCTGACTTGAGTGATGGCAGCGACCTATCGACAAACCGTGTAAGCGCCAGTAGACACCAGCAGACAGGAGACCCCTCGTGACCGTCGTCGGGCCGTTCGGGCTGAGCGTGCGGGACCAGGCTCTGGAAGCCGATGTCCAGGCCGGATTGACGGCTGTCGAGGAAGGCTTGCTAGAGGCCACCAAGAGCGAGGTCCCGTTCATCACGGAGGCCGCCCAGCACCTCGTGCGGGCCGGCGGCAAGCGGTTCCGGCCGCTGCTCGTGATGCTCGCCGCGCAGTTCGGCGACCCCTACGCGCCCGGCGTCGTGCCGTCCGCCGTGGTCGTCGAGCTGACCCACCTCGCCACGCTCTACCACGACGACGTCATGGACGAGGCCTCCGTGCGACGCGGTGTCGACAGCGCCAACACGCGCTGGGGCAACTCCGTCGCCGTCCTCACCGGCGACTTCCTGTTCGCCCGCGCCTCGCAGATCCTCGCCGACCTCGGGCCCGAGGCGGTGCGGGTCCAGGCCCTCGCGTTCGAACGGCTGGTGACCGGCCAGATCCTGGAGACGGCCGGCCCCACGGACGGGCGCGACCACGTCGAGCACTACCTCGACGTGCTCAGCGGCAAGACCGGCTCGCTGGTGGCGGTCTCCTGCCGCTTCGGCGCGATGATGTCCGGCGCCGACGAGACGGTCGTGGACGTCCTCACCCAGTACGGTGAACGGCTCGGCGTCGCCTTCCAGCTCGCCGACGACGTCCTGGACATCACCTCCGACTCCCACGAGTCCGGGAAGACCCCGGGGACGGACCTCCGTGAGGGCGTCCCGACCCTTCCGGTGCTGCGGCTGCGGGAGCGGGCGGCCCGGCTGGGGCTCGCCGAGGACATCGCCCTGTGCGAGCTGCTGGACTCCGACCTCACCGACGACGCACGGCACGCGCAGGCCCTGGCGGCCCTGCGGACGCACCCGGCGCTCGACCACGCGCGCCGGGACGCCGTCCGGTACGCGGAGGAGGCGCGGGCCGCGCTGGCCCCGCTGCCGGAGAGCGACTCCAAGGCCGCGCTGATCGAGCTGTGCGACGCGGTGGTCCACCGGGCCGGCTGACCCTGCCCGCCTGCCCGCCTGCCCGCCTGCCCGCCTGCCCGGAGTTCGGGAATCTGCCGCGGCTCTCCCATGTGCCTGAGCCGCACGACCCCTACGGGTCGGTGGGGACACCGCGACCCCGGTGTCATACCCCAGTCGTACGCGGAGTTGGCTCCCGGGTCTGACGCTTCCGTGCCCCCGATTTGGTGAGATGGAAACCACGGAAATCACCACCACTCACTGATTTGGGTGAGAATGGCGGCTCAGGGTGGGACACGTGCGAGGACGGCCGCCGCCGACGACGGAGGTAAGGCACACATGGCACCGTACGAATCCGACGACAGCACGGCGGAAGCGCTGACCGACGACGAGTCGCGCGCCGAGCGGCGGCGCAAGGCCGCGCGATACGTGGTCCCGGTCGCGGTGATGGGGGTGGCCGCGGCCACGATCGGTCTGGTCCCCGCGCTCGCCGACTCCGGTGACCCGGACCTGCCGAAGATCACCGCGCAGGAACTCATCGACAAGATCGCCAAGTCGGACGTGCAGCAGCTGTCCGGCACCGTGAAGATCAGCACCGACCTCGGGCTGCCCGACCTCGGCGGTCTGGAGAGCAGCCTGCTGTCGGGCGCCACGCAGGGCAGCGGCGACGGCTCGTCCGCCGACCCCACCACCAAGCTCACCGAGCTGGCCTCCGGCACGCACACCCTGCGCGTGGCCGCCGACGGCCCCGAGAAGCAGAAGGTGTCGCTGCTGGAGAGCGGCGCCGAGTACAGCCTCATCCACAACGGCACGGACGTGTGGGGCTACGACAGCGAGTCCAACGAGGTCTACCACTCCACCGTCGCCGACTCCGGCAAGGCCGAGGAGCACGAGACCCCGGCCACGCCGAAGGACTTCGCCGACGAGGTCCTCAAGTCGGTCGACGACACCACCTCGGTGACCGTCGACGGCACCGCGCAGGTCGCCGGCCGTGACGCCTACCGCCTGGTCATCAAGCCCAAGCAGTCCGGTACGACGGTCGGCGCGATCAGCATCGCCGTCGACGCCAAGACCGGCACCCCGCTGAAGTTCACGCTCACCCCGTCCAGCGGCGGCGCGGCCGTCATCGACGCCGGGTACACCAAGGTCAGCTTCGCGAAGCCGGCCGCCTCGACCTTCGACTTCACCCCGCCCAAGGGCGCCAAGGTCACCGAGGACGACGGGAGCGGCAAGTCCGGCAAGTCCGGCGGAACCGGTGGGACCGGCGGGACCGACCGGTCGGACAAGGGCGGCAAGGCCTCCCGGACGCCCGGTGACGGCTCCGCGAAGGGTCTGGAGAAGGACGGCTTCGAGGTCCTCGGCAAGGGCTGGAACTCCATAGCCGTCCTCGACACCGGCAGCGGGAGCGGCCTCTCCGGCGGCTCGACCGGTTCCACCGGCTCTGCCTCCGGCGGCGACCTGAGCGGCCTCCTCGGCTCGCTCGGCGACCCGGTCTCCGGCAAGTTCGGCAAGGGCACGGTCTTCTCCACCCGGCTGATCAACGCCCTGATGACGGACGACGGCAAGGTGTACGTCGGCGCCGTGGACAAGGCCGCGCTGGTGAAGGCGGCCAACGCGGGCTGACCCGGGGCGGCACGGCTGCCCTGAGTACCCTTTGCGCACGACGAATCGAGGGAGCCGATGGACCAGCCGTCCGCCACGGAGCGGGAGCCGGAGGACCCGGGAACGGGGGACGAGCCCCCGGCGAGCCGGAGCGCCCCGGCGGACGGGAGCGCCCCGGTCGGCGGGAGCGTTATCGAGACCCGCGGCCTCACCAAGCGCTACCGCGGCGGACAGCTCGCCGTGGACGGTCTCGACCTGACCGTCCCGGCGGGCAGCGTCTTCGGCTTCCTCGGCCCGAACGGCTCCGGCAAGACCACCACCATCCGCATGCTGATGGGCCTGATCGCGCCCACCTCGGGCACCGCCCGCGTCCTGGGCCGCCCGATGCCCCGCGCCTCCCGAGCCGTACTCCCGCACGTCGGCGCCCTCATCGAGGGCCCGGCGCTGTACGGCTTCCTCTCCGGCCGCGACAACCTCGTCCGCTACGACGCCGCCGACCCGACCGCCGACCCGCGCACCCGGCGCGCCCGGGTCGAGACCGCGCTGGACCGGGTCGGGCTGACGGCCGCCGCGGCGAAGAAGGCCAAGGCCTACTCCCTCGGCATGAAGCAGCGCCTGGGCCTCGCCGCCGCGCTGCTCCAGCCCCGCAGGCTGCTCGTCCTGGACGAGCCGACCAACGGCCTCGACCCGCAGGGCATGCGGGAGATCCGCTCGCTGGTGCGGGAACTGGCCGACGACGGCACGACCGTCTTCCTCTCCTCCCACCTCCTCGACGAGATCGAGCAGGTCTGCACCCACGCGGCCGTGATGGCGCAGGGACGGCTGATCACCCAGGGCGCGGTCGCCGACCTGGCCGCCGGGGCGCGCGGCCGGCTCGTGGTGACCACCCCGGACACCGCGGACGCGGCCCGGGTACTCAAGGAACAGGGCGTCCCGGACGTCGTCGTCGCCGAGGACCGGGTGACCGGCGAGCCGCCCGAGCGCGACCTCGCCGAGGTGAACGCTGCGCTCGTCACGGCGGGCGTCCGGGTACGGGGCTTCACCCTCGAACGGGCCTCGCTCGAAGACGCGTTCGTGGCGCTGACGGGGGAGGGGTTCGATGTCGCGGGCTGAAAAGACCGAAAGGGTCGAGAAGGCCGAAAGGGCCGACGGGACCGGCAAGGCTGAAGGGACCGGCGGGACCGGCAAGGCTGAAGGGGCCGACGGGGCGGGCAGGGTTCGCACGGCGGTCGTGGAGACGGCGGCGGAACCGCAGGGCGTGGCGGTCGTACGGCCGAACCCGCTGTGGTCCCTCGGGCTGTTCCGCAGTGAGCTGGTCACCACCCTCCGGCGCTGGCGCACCCTCGCGCTGCTGGGTGTCCTTGCGGCCGTGCCGGTCCTGGTCGGCATCTCCGTGAAGATCGAGACGGGCGGCGACGGACCGGCCGGCCAGGGCGGTGGCGGGGGCCCGGCGTTCATCTCGCAGATCACCAACAACGGACTGTTCCTGGTGTTCACGGCCCTGGCCGCGACCCTGCCGTTCTTCCTGCCGATGGCCGTCGGCGTGGTGGCCGGGGACGCGATCGCCGGGGAGGCCAACGCGGGCACCCTGCGCTACCTGCTGGTCGCACCGGCGGGCCGCACCCGTCTCCTGTTCACCAAGTACGCGACGACGATGGTGTTCTGTCTGCTGGCGACCCTGGTGGTGGCCGTCTCCGCCCTCGCCGTCGGCGCGCTCCTCTTCCCGCTCGGCGATCTGACGACCATCTCCGGCACCCAGATCTCCTTCGCCGAAGGGCTCGGCCGCGCCCTGCTGATCGCCCTGGTGGTGGCGGCCTCCCTGACCGGTATCGCCGCGCTCGGCCTGTTCGTGTCCACCCTCACCAACAGCGGCATCGCGGCGATGGCGACGACCGTCGGCCTGCTCATCACCGTCCAGATCCTCGACCAGATCCCCCAGCTGCACGCGCTCCAGCCGTACTTCTTCTCCCACTACTGGCTGTCCTTCGCCGACCTGATGCGTGCCCCCGTCTACTGGGACGACCTGGTCAGGAACCTGGAGCTGCAGGCCCTGTACGCGGCGGTGTTCGGCTCGGCGGCCTGGGCGCGGTTCACGGCGAAGGACATCACCGCCTGACGGGCGCGCCGTCCCACGAGGGCGCCGCGCGGACCCGGCCCCCTTCCTGGTGCGAGGCTGTGACGTCGTGGTGACTCGGGAGCCGTGCCGAGTGGAGACACTGGACCGTACGCACGGGTACGACCGGATCGTGACGCCGGGGGAATGAGGGCCGATGTCCCGACTCAGCCGCGAGGAGAAGCGGGCAGTCCAAGCAGAGGGCTGCCCGGTGCCGGTCGACGTCCGGGTGACGGACCGCGCCGCGTCCGTGGACGGCGTACCGCTGCTCACGGGACCCGGCGAGGAACCGCAGCAGGCGGTCCTCAACCACCTCCAGCACCTCGCCCGCACCGTCGGCCGCCCCGTCCTCGCCACCGTCCACGACGTCCGCATCGGCTACGTCGTCCCGCTCCAGGTCAACCTGGACGGCTCCAGCAGCTTCACCGGCGACCCGGTACGCATGGGTACGTCGGCCGAGCCGAAGGGGGCCACGGGTGCCGGCGGGGCGGACGTACCGGCGTCGTCCGCCGCACCGGGGCGCCTGCCCGGCCGGGAGAAGCCGACCCACCCGCTCCGCGCCGTCGAGGAGCCGGCACCGGCGCCCGCACCCGTACCCGTGCCCGCAGCGGCGGCCGTGCCCGCACCGGCGCCCGTACAGGCCTCCGTGCCGGTACCAGTACCGGTACCCGCACCGGTGCGGGACGTGGCGCCGACGTTCCCCCTGCGGTCCGTGCCGGAGCCGTCGGCGCCGGGCACGGTCCGGCCGCCCACGGGAGTCTTCGGCCCGCCCCCCGTCATGAACCCACCGGCCCCCACCCCGGCCCCGGCCCCAGCCCCCGCCCCTGCTCCCGCGCCCACCCCCCTCCTGGTCCCGACCCGGGAGGAGCGCCTCCTCGACCCCGACCCGAAGCACACCCCCGCCCGCGGCTTCGACGCCGTCGCCGAGGAGGTGCTCGGGGACGAGCCCGTGACCCTGACCGCGGAGGGCGCGGCCCTGCTCACCGAACCGATGGGGCGGATCAACGAGGCGGTCCGGACGGGCCGTATCGAGGCGGCGGCCGAGCTCGCGGAGCGCACCGTCACCGAGGCCTCCGCGACCCTCGGCACCGAACACCCCGAGGTCCTGCACCTGCGGGAGCTGACCGCCTACATCGCCTACCTGGCGGGCGACCCGCTGCACGCCTTCCACCTCTCCATGGACCTGGCCCGGCAGCGCCGCGACGCGCGGGACGCCGAGGGCGCGTACGGCAACGTGCGCAGCGCGGCAACCGCCTGGCGCGCGGTGCGCGATCCGGAGCACGGGCTGCGCCTCGGCCGCGACCTGATCGACCTGTGGACGTACCTCACCACGGAGGAGGGCCCGGCGGCCGACGACCTCGACGAGCTGGAGTCGGCCCACGCCCGGATGGTCAGGCTCACGGACCGCGCCCGCCGCGCGGCGGGGAGTGCCTGAGCGGCCCCGGCCGGGAACGCGGACACCCGCAGGCTCCCCGGCGGGCGGCTACTGCACGCAGAACTCGTTGCCCTCCGGGTCGGCCATCACGGTCCACGCGCCGGCCGGCTCGGACACGTGCCGCACCACGGTCGCGCCCAGCGCCTCCAGACGTGCCACCTCGTCCGCGCGCTCGCCCTCCCCGGCCCGCAGATCGATGTGGAGCCGGTTCTTGCCGGACTTCGCCTCCGGCACCCGCTGGAACAGCAGCCGCCGCCCGAGCCCGAGCCCGCGCTCCTCGTCGTACGGATCGTCCGGATGCCGTACGGCGATCAGGTCCCGGAAGGCCGCGCGGCCGTGGTACTCGACCGTGGCCGCACCGGGCAGCGCGCCCAGCTCCAGCAGGCGTTCCACGAACGCGCTGTTGTCCTCGGCCACGTAGTGCAGCGCGGCGGCCCAGAAGTCGGCCTGGCCGTGCGGATCGCGGGCGTCGACGACGAGCTTCCAGTGCAGGGGTGCGGGCGTCTGCGTCATGCCGCCCACTTATAGCCGACGGGCGTCGGCCTCACACCTGGCTTGCGGGAGTCTCGGCGACCGCGGGCCGGGGCACCTCCGCCGCCGCCGCGAGCGCCCGCGCACCCCGGCGCGCGTTGCGCAGCGCGTCCCAGGTGAGCAGGGAGAGGGCGAGCCAGACCAGCGTGAAGCCGGCCCAGCGTTCGGCGGGCATGGCCTCGTGGAAGTAGACGACGCCCAGCAGGAACTGGAAGACCGGCGCGAGGTACTGCAACAGCCCCAGCGTGGAGAGCGGGACCCGGATCGCGGCGGCGCCGAAGCAGACCAGCGGCACGGCGGTGACGATGCCGGTGGAGGCCAGCAGGGCCGCGTGGCCGGCGCCGTCGCCGAGGAAGCTGGACTCGCCGTGGGCGGCCAGCCACAGCAGATAGCCGAGCGCGGGCAGGAACTGGATGGCGGTCTCCGCCGCGAGTGACTCCACGCCGCCGAGGTTGACCTTCTTCTTGACGAGACCGTAGGTGGCGAAGGAGAAGGCGAGGGTGAGGGAGATCCACGGCGGCTGCCCGTAGCCGACGGTCAGGACGACCACGGCGGCGAGGCCGATGCCGACCGCCGCCCACTGGGCGGGCCGCAGCCGCTCCTTGAGCAGCAGGACGCCCATGGCGATGGTGACCAGGGGGTTGATGAAGTAGCCCAGCGAGGCCTCGACCACGTGTCCGGCGTTCACGGACCAGATGTAGACGCCCCAGTTGACCGTGATCACGGCGGCGGCGACCGCCACCAGCGCCAGCCGGCGCGGCTGCCGCAGCAGCTCACCGGCCCACGCCCAGCGCCGTACGAAGGCCAGCGCGACGGCGACGAAGGCCAGGGACCACACCATCCGGTGGGCCAGGATCTCCACCGACCCGGCGGGCTTCAGGAGCGGCCAGAAGAGGGGCACCAGGCCCCACATCCCGTAGGCCGCGACGCCGTTCAGCAGCCCCGCGCGCTGTTCACCCTTCGATATCTCGGCCACCGGCCCTCCTCGTCCCCTGAGTCAGTACATCTGGACGAAGGTAGCGCCGGAAACCCCCGCCTGTCATGGCCGTATCGGAATACGGTCATGACAGGCGGGGGTGGGTCCGGGGCTGGGCCCGTTCGGGCGGGTCAGCCCTTGAGCGCGGCGGTGACGGCCTCGGAGATCGGCGTGGTCGGGCGGCCGGTCAGGCGGGAGAGGTCGCCCGAGTCGACGACCAGCTCGCCCTTGGCGATCGACGCGTCGACGTCGACCAGGATGGCGGCGAACATCTCGGGCACGCCGGCGCCGGTGAGGATGCCCTGGAGCACCTCGCCGGGCACGGAGTTGTAGGCGATCTCCTTGCCGGTCTGCCCGGCGATCTCGGCCGCGTACTCGGCGAAGCTCCAGGCGACGTCGCCGCCCAGCTCGTACGTCTTGCTCTCGTGGCCCTCGCCGGTCAGCACGGCGACCGCGGCGGCCGCGTAGTCGGCGCGGGAGGCGGAGGAGACCCGGCCCTCACCGGCGGCGGCGACGACCGCGTTGTGCTCCAGTACGGGGGCGAGGTTCTCGGTGTAGTTCTCGTGGTACCAGCCGTTGCGCAGCAGGGTGTGGGGCAGGCCGGAGGCGAGCAGCAGCTCCTCGGTGGCGCGGTGGTCGTCCACCAGCGACGCCTTCAGGCTGCCCGGGGCGCTGGTGTACGCCAGCAGGGCCACACCGGCCGCCTTGGCGGCGTCGATGACGACCTTGTGCTGGGCGGGGCGGCCCTTGTCGAACTCGTTGCCGGAGATCAGCAGCACCTTGTCGCCGGCGGCGAAGAGGCCGTCGAAGGTCTCGGGGGCGTTGTAGTCCGCGACGGCGATCTTCACGCCCTCGGCGGCGAAGTCGGCGGCCTTGGCCTCGTCGCGCACGACGGCGGTGATCTGCTCGGCCGGGACCTTCTCCAGCAGCTGCGTCACGACGTGACGGCCGAGATGTCCGGTGGCTCCGGTGACAACGATGCTCATGGTGTGCGATCTCCTTGTGGGGTTCCGTTGGCACTAACGCTAGAGCGTGCGCTAACCAAAGGAAAGTACCCACTTTGAAGTAAGGTACTGGCATGACCGTAAGTACCTCTGAGGTGCCTGCCCCCGCGACCGGCCCGAGCACGGTGAAGTACGTCGTCGGCGACACCATGTGCCCCTACCGCCTCGTCCTGGAGCACGTCACCAGCCGCTGGGGCGTCCTGGTCCTGATCGAGCTCCTCGACCGGCCCCTCCGCTTCAGCGAGCTGCGCCGCGCGATCGGCCGGGTCAGCGAGAAGATGCTCACCCAGACCCTCCAGACCCTCGAACGCGACGGCCTCGTCCACCGCGACGCCAAGCCGGTCATCCCGCCCCGCGTGGACTACTCCCTCACCGACCTCGGCCGCGAGGCGGCCCGTCAGGTGCGCGACCTCGCCCTGTGGACCGAGCGGCGCATGGCCGACGTGGAACGGGCCCGCGAGGAGTACGACGCCAGGAAGAAGGCCTGACGCAAGGCCTGAGCAAGGCCTGACGGAAGGTCCGACGGGGAGGGGGACCCGGACTTGTACGGCGTCCGGGTCCTGCTCACGGTTGTTGACGGCCGGTTCAGCCGACGACGGTCCAGGTGTCCTTGCCGGCGAGGAGTGCGGCCAGGTCGCCCTGGCCCTGTTCCCGGACGGCGGTGTCGAGTTGTTCGCTCATCTCCGTGTCGTAGACCGGGCGGGTGACGGAGCGGAAGACGCCGATGGGGGTGTTGCGGAGGGTGTCGGGGTCGGCGAGCCGGGACAGGGCGAAGGCTGTGGTGGGGGAGGCGGTGTGGGCGTCGTGGACCACGATCTGTGCCTCGTTGTCCGGGGTGACGTCGACCACTGTCAGGTCGCCGGTCTGCGGGTCGCG
>NZ_JBVJND010000045.1:0-22029 GCF_055583825.1 Streptomyces sp. NPDC104367
CAACTCGACACCGCCGTCCGGGAACAGGGCCAGGGCGACCTGGCCGCACTCCTCGCCGGCAAGGACACCTGGACCGTCGTCGGCTGAACCGGCCGCCGTCTCCGGGTGTTCAGGCCGGGCGGACGACCTCCGCGAAGTCGGACTTGCGGATCTTGCCGTGGATGCCCTTCACGCTGTCGACCACCTGGGAGACCGCGAAGTCGCCCGCGGCGCTGAGGTAGGCCATCGCCAGGTGGCGGTCGATGCCGTAGTCGGTGACGAGGAGGTCCAGGGCGCAGCGGACGCAGTCGCGCATCGCCTCGTCCAGGTCCTCGTCCAGGCCGATCGGGACGAGGTAGTCGTCGGTCTCGGCGAACGGGGTGACCCGGCCGTGGCCGGGGCGCAGGGCCGCGCCGCCGGGGATCACCTCCAGCCGCACCGTGGCGCGCAGCGACGCCTCGAACGCGGTGAGGGCTGTCTCGCCGTCGCCCTGGGCGAAGTGCGGGTCGCCGAAGTAGACGAGCGCGTCGTCCACCTGGACGGGGAGGTAGAGGGTGGCGCCCTCGCCGAGCAGGGACACGTCGATGTTGCCGCCGTGGCGGCCCGGCGGTACCGAGTGGGGGCGTTCGTCGCCGGGCACCGCCACGCCCATCACGCCGAGGAACGGGCGCAGCGGGAAGCGCAGTGCGCCGCGGGCGGGGTCCGCCGGGTCCACCGCCATCCGGCCCCACGCGCCGTCGCGGTCCGCGTGCGCGGTCGCGAAGGTCATCACCGGGCCGGGCAGCGACGGCATTTCGCCGGGGAGCGCGCCGAAGCCGTGGCGGGCCGACACCAGGCCGTAGGGAACCCGGGGCGTCAGGCCGAGGACGGTCACCGCGAGCAGGTCGCCGGGGCGGGCGCCGGTCACGGCGACCGGGCCGGTGACGAGGTGCGGGCCGTCGTCGTCGAAGTCGTGGGCCGTCCCGGAGTCCGCCGTCTGCTGGGCGTCGTCGAGCACATGGGCGCCGGTGACGCCGTAACGGGCGAAGAACCCGCGCGGGTCGCGGCCCTGGTCCTCCAGGACCCCCTCGTGGCTGAGCGTGTCCACGGTGACGACGGAGCCCGGCCGGACCGCGGCGACCGGTGCGTCCGCCTCGCACGGGAGGCGGCCCCACAGGGTGTTGCCGGGGGTGGCCGGCACGTACGCCGCCGACGGGATCGCTCCGTGGCCCGGCTGGAGGATCGGGAAGCCGGTCGCCGCGATGTCGAGCAGGGGGGAGTCGGTCGCTGTCATGGCCCGCCTTTCGTGGAAGGGATGGGCCGACGCTATGAACGTCCCGTTGCACGGGCGTTTCGGGTGCGGGTCCGCACCGTAACCGTGTTCCGTAATGCGATATGGCGTCTCGCGAAGAGAATGGGCGGGGACGTGCGGACATGCCTGGGCGCGGTCCGGCGGTGGGCGGTCGCGCCCGGTGCCGGACCGCGCCGAGGGTGTCGGAGGCCGGGGGAAGGGAGGGGAGGGGTGAGGGGAGGGGAGCGGGAGGTCAGAGGTCCAGGACGAGTCCGTCGCCCTGGCAGCGGCCGACGCAGATCATCATCGTCCGCCCTGCCTCGCGTTCCTCCTCGCTCAGTACGGAGTCCCGGTGCTCGGGGGTTCCGGCGAGGACCCGGGTCTCGCAGGCGCCGCAGTAGCCCTTCTCGCAGTCGTAGGACAGGCCGCTGACGGCGTCGCGCACGACCTCGATGAGGCGGCGGTCCGCCGGGACGGTGAGCGTGCCGCCGGTCCGGGCGAGCCGGACCTCGAAGGCGCGGTTCGCCGCCGCGTCGAACGCCGGTTCCAGGTCGTCGCCCGCGGTGAACCGCTCCAGGTGCAGCCGGTCGGTGAGGCCGAGGCGGGCGCACTCCCGCTCGACCGCCGCCAGCATCGGCGCCGGGCCGCACGCGTAGACCGCCGCGTCCGGGTCCAGGCCGCCCAGCAGGCGGGGGAGGTCCGGCAGTCCGGCCTCGTCCTGGGGCAGGAGGGTGAGCGCGTCGCCGGCCGCGGCGGTGAGTTCGTCGGTGAACGCCATGGTCGCGCGCGTCCGTCCGCCGTATACGACGGAGAACGGCGTGCCGCGTCCGGCGGCCTCGCGGACCATCGCGAGGATCGGGGTGACACCGATGCCGCCCGCGATGAAGAGGTGGGACGGCGCGTCCACCAGGGGGAAGTGGTTGCGTGGGCCGCGCACCGCGAACGTGGCTCCCGGCCGGGCCAGTTCGAGGAGTTCGGCCGAACCGCCCCGGCCCGCGGGCTCGTGCAGGACGCCGATGCGCCAGGTCGCGGCGTCGGCGGGGTCGCCGCACAGCGAGTAGTGGCGCAGCCTGCCCGAGGGCAGCCGCAGTTCGATGTGCGCGCCGGGCCGCCAGGGCGGGAGGCCGGCGCCGTCGGGCAGGGCGAGGTCCACGGCGACGACGCCCTCGGACGCCGCGCGCACCGCCGTCACCCGCAGCGCGGTGGGCGTGGTCAGCGCGCGGGCCCGGCCCGTCGTCCCGCTCGCCCGGGGGCCGGGGGTGAAGACCGCGGGGACCGCGTCCCAGCCGGACTGGTTGCCGCGCGTCGGGTAGGGCACGAGCCCTTCCTCGATCACCCGGTAGTCGGGCAGCCGGGTCAGGACCTGCGTCATCATCGCGCGGAACATGGCCCGGGCCAGGTGGGCACCCGCGCAGCGGTGCGAGCCGATGCCGAAGCTGAGGTGCCGGCTGGCGTCGCGGTCCAGCCGTACCCGCTCGGGTTCGGGGAAGACGGCGGGGTCGTGGTTGGCGGCGACCCACGGGATCAGCACCCGGTCGCCCGCGCGCACCGGGCAGCCGCCGACCTCGGTGTCCTCGGTGACCGTGCGCGCCATCGACTGCGAGGGGGCGAACGCGCGCAGGAACTCCTCGGTCGCGCCGTCCAGCAGGTCGGGGGAGTCGATCAGACGCCGGCGCTGCTCGGGGTGGCGGGCCAGGTGGACGAGGGTCGAACCGGTCAGGGAGGTGGTGGTGTCGACGCCGCCCGCGATGAGCAGCCCGATCACCGAGACCAGTTCGTCCTCGGTGAACTCGCCGCCGGCGGAGGTCCGGCCGGCCACCACCGCGCTGACCGCGTCGGCCCGCGGCGCCGAGCGGCGTTCGGCGATCAGCTCGCGGATGCGCCGGTCCATGTAGGCCAGCCCGGCGGCCCCGCGCGCGGCGCGCTCGCTGCCGGCCGGGGCGGCGAAGATGTCGTGGACCGGACCGGCCAGCCGGGCCCAGTCCTCCTCGGGGAAGCCGAGCCAGTCCAGGGTGACCGCGGCCGGCAGCGGGTTGGTGAGGTCGCGGACCAGGTCGCAGGAGCCGTGCTCGACGAACTCGTCCACGACGCGGGCGGCATGGCGCTCGATCATCGGGACCAGCCGCTCGACGGCCTCGGGGGTCAGCAGCGGGTTGATCAGTTTCCGGTACTCGGTGGCCCGCGGCGGGTCGAGCTCGATCGGGTACTGCTCCAGTCCCGGGCCCTTGGGGATGACGATGCCGACGCCCTCGCCGCCGTGCTCGCTGCGGGCCGAGGAGAACGTCGCGTCGTCACGGGCGATGCGGGCCACGTCGGCGTAGCGGGTCGTGTAGTGGAAGCCGCCGTGGGCGGCCGAGCGGCCCACCGGGCAGCTCTCGCGGAAACGCGCGTAGTAGGCGACGGGGTCGGCGTTGGCCTCGGCGGAGTGGTGGTCGAAGGCGGCCGGTTCGTCGGAGGGCGGACGCTGCTCGACGAAGTCGAAGTCGATGTCGGCGGACATGGTGGGCACGCTCCACGTGCTCGGACCTGTGCGCGGTGTTGTCCGGCCGCGCCACCGGATGTCTGCTGCCTCATCGGCGGTGCGGTCACCCTAAGGTGTCGCCGCCCGTGTGACAACGCCCTCCTGCCGGTGAACGGCAGGTCGGGGCCGGTCAGAAGGTCAGCACGGCCTTGCCGACCGCGCCGGAACGGACGGCCGCGACGGCCTCGTTGATCTGCTCGAACGGGAAGTAGGTGATCATCTTCTCGACGGGGAACCGGCCCTGGGCGTTGAGGTCGAGCAGGCGCGGCAGGAACAGCTGCGGCAGGCTGGACCCGGCGATGATGCCGGTGACGGAGCGCCCGTTGAGGATGCTGCGCCACTCGAAGCTCATCGACTCGCTGGGGCCGATGCCGATGACCCCGGCGCGGCCGAGCGGGCCGAGCGCCTCCACGGCGGTGCGCAGGACGTCCTCGCGGCCGGTGGTGTCGATGACGAAGTCGAACCCCTCCGGGACGAGGGCGGCCAGCTGTTCGGCTGCCCCGCCCGCGGAGGAGTCCACGGTGTGCGTGGCGCCGAAGCCGCGCGCCGCCTCCAGTTTGGCCGGGTTCACGTCCACGGCGGCGACGACCTCGCAGCCGCTGAGCGCGGCGGCGATGACGGCGGAGACACCGACCGCTCCCGCCCCGAAGACCGCGATCGACGAGCCGGGGCGCGGCTGGAGGACGTTGAGCACGCCGCCGGCGCCGGTCTGGAAGCCGCAGCCGAAGGGGCCGGCCCGCAGCAGGTCCAGCGACGGGTCGATCCGGACGACCGCCCGCTCCGGTGCGACGACAAGGCCGGCGAACGACGACTGGCCCAGGAAGTGGGCGTTGACCTCGCGTCCCTCGTGGGTCACCGCGGTGGAGCCGTCGGGGCGGCGGCCGGAGAAGTTCACCGCGTCGAAGCTGCGGCAGTAGGCGGGCGAACCCGTGCGGCACAGCGCGCACGTGCCGCACGACGTGAAGGACATGGCGACGTGGTCGCCCGGCCGTACCGAGGTGACGTGTGATCCGACCTTCTCCACGACCCCCGACCCCTCGTGCCCGAGCACCGCGGGCGTGGCGAAGAAGGAGGCGAACTCCAGGTCGGTGCCGCAGATGCCGACGGCGGCGACCCGGACGAGCACCTCGTCGGGGCGGGGTTCCTCCAGTTCCACCTCGGTCAGGACGAACGGCTGTCCGGCTTGCTCCAGCAGAGCGGCGGTGGCGCGCACGGGGCCTCCTCTATGACTCGCGCGGTGACGCGGACCGCGACGCGGATGACGACGCGGACTGCGACTCGGGCGGCGACTCGGACCGCCGACTCGCAATGCGAGACCGCATATTGACATGCGCGATATGACCGGTCAAGGTTCCCCCATGGCGGCTGTTGACTACCCTTCTTCCCAGCACTTCATCGACGGCGAGTGGGTCGCGGCCCGCGACGGCGGCACGCTGGACGTGCTCGATCCGGCGACCCGGCAGGTGATCACCCGTACGGCACGGGCGGGCGGTGCCGACGTCGGCGACGCGGTCGCCGCGGCGCGGCGGGCCTTCCCCGCCTGGGCGGCGACCAGCCCCAGCGAACGCGGGGCGCTGCTGCGGCGCTGGGCCGACCTGATCATCGCCGAGGTCGAGGCACTGGCGGCCGTGGAGGCCCAGGACGTGGGCAAGCCCCTGTCCGGAGGCCGCACGAACATCTACATCGCCCACGGCATCATCGACTACTTCGCCGGCGCGGCCGACAAGCTCACCGGAGTGACGCTGCCGACCCGCAGCCCCGACTACCTGGGCTACACGGTCCCCGAGCCGTACGGCGTGTGCGCCGTCGTCCTCCCCTGGAACGTGCCCGCCGTGCTCACCGCGGCGAACGTCGCACCGGCGCTCGCCGCGGGCAACACGGTCGTCCTCAAACCGTCCGAGATCGCGCCGCTGGCCCCGTTCGCCCTCGTCGAACTCGCCCGCCGCGCCGGGTTCCCGCCGGGCGTGATCAACGTCGTCACGGGTCTCGGGCCCGAGGTGGGGGTCGCGCTCACCTCGCACCCCGGCGTCGACCACATCAGCTTCGTCGGCTCCACCGCCACCGGCCGCGCGATCATGGCGGCCGCCGCGCGGAACCTCGTCCCGGTGAAACTGGAACTCGGCGGCAAGTCGCCGAACGTGCTCTTCGCCGACGCCGACCTCGACACCGCGATCCCGGCGATCGTCGCCTCGATCACCGAGAACGCGGGCCAGAACTGCTACGCCGGTTCCCGGCTGCTCGTCGAGGCGTCCGTCCACGACGAGGTCGTGGAGCGGGTCGCCGCCGCCATGGCCGCGGTCAGGACCGGCCCCTGGCAGGCCGACCTGGACATGGGACCGCTGGTCAGCGGGGCGCAGTTCGACCGCGTCAGCGGCTTCCTCGCGGACACCCCGCGGGAGGGGGCGCGGCTGGTCACCGGCGGCGCACCCGCCGGGGACGGGTGGTTCGTGCCGCCGACCGTGTACGACCGCGTGGACGCGGGCATGCGGGTCGCCCGCGAGGAGGTCTTCGGCCCCGTCCTCGCCGTGCAGTCCTTCCGCGACGCGGCCGAGGCGACCGGGCTGATGAACGCGACCGACTTCGGCCTGCTGGCCTGCATCTGGACCAACGACATCTCCCGGGCCCTGCGGCTCGCCAAGGACGTCCGCTCCGGGCAGGTCGCGGTCAACCAGTTCCACGACGCCGGAGTGATCGGCTTCCCCTTCAACATGCAGAAGGACAGCGGCTTCAGCCGGGGCGGCGGGTACGCCGCGCTGCGCGAGTACACCCAGGAGAAGGGTGTGGCCGTCCGGCTGCTGGACCGCTGAGAGCGAGGCCATGAGTATCACCACCGCCGGACCGTGGTCCGGACCCGCCAGGGAGAACCCGCCACCGGACGCCGACCCCGCCGTCCTCGAACGGGAACTGACCGAGGCCGTGCTCGCCGGCGCGACGCGCTCGGACGTGCTCCGCGCGCTGTGCGCGGCCACCGGCCGCCCCGCCCGCCTGCTGTCCGCGCAGGGCGTCCCGCTGGCCGCCACCGACAGCGGCGCGGGACTGCCGGCCGCGCTGGCGCGCGCCGTCCTCGACGGCGGGGCCGGACCGGTGGTCGACACCCTCGACGGACTGCGCGCCACGGCGCTGCCGGTACGGGCCGGGACGACCGTCGCCGGTGTGCTGCTGACCCTCGGTCCCGGCGATCCGTGCGTACGGGCGCTGGCGGGTGCCGCCGTCACCGCGCTGCTCATCGACGCCGTACGGGCGGGCGACGAGCCGGCCGAGGCGGTCCCGGTCCCGCTGCGCCGCACGGCCGCCGACGTCGTCGCCGCGCTGCGGTCCGGGCGGACCGGTCCCGCGGAGCGCGCGGCGGCCGCCGCCTTCGGCATCGACCTCCAGCACCCGCCCGCCGCCGCCGTGCTGTACTACGGCGGCACCCGGCTGCGCGCCTGGTCCACCGCCCTGAACTGGCTGGAGCACCCGGTGCAGCAGGAGGGCCGCACGGCGTGGACGGTCGTGCCGGGGGAGGCCGCGCTCGCCCGGCTGCGCACCCGGCTGCGCCTGATGACCGGCGACGAGTCCGCCGACCACGTCGTCGCGGCGAGCGGCTCCCACCCCGAATCGGCGGACGACCTGGTCCGCTCCTTCACCGAGGCCGAACGGCTGCTCGGCCTCGCGCGCAACCGGCACGTCCCGCTGCTCACCTTCGGCGGCTGCGGTGTCGTCCAGATGCTGCTGCCCCTGCCCCGCGCCCGGCTCCGGGCGTACGCCGAGGCGCACCTCGGGCCGATCCTGCACCGTCCCGAACTGATGGCCACGCTGCGGGCCTGGCTGGCCGAGCGGGGCAGCCGGCAGACCGTCTCCGAACAGCTCCACCTGCACCGCAACTCGGTGGGCTACCGGGTGCGGCAGATCAAGAACCTGCTCGGCACCGACCCCCTGCTGCCCGCCGCCTCGGCCGAACTCCATCTGGCGCTCGCGGCGCTCGACCTGCTGGAGTCCGACGACGGCCGCCCGCTCGACGACGGCGACCCGATGCCCGCGGGCCGTGGGACCGCCGGGCCGCGGGACCGCTGAGGACCGGCGCCCGCGGGCCCCGCTCCGGTGCTCCCGCACACCGCCGCCGGGGCGCCGGCCGCGCCGTTCCGCGGCCTGCCGCCGGCTGTCCGCACCCCTGTCTCCCACCCGCTCCGGCCTGCGTCGTGAGCGGTGCGGAGCCCTGCGCCCGCATGAGATACCGACGAAACCAAGATGTTCCACAGGAGCGTTGACAGCGCCGTTCGGCGGGGGCAGAGTACCTCGCAATACGTTCCATCGACTCGCAATGCGAGATGGGTTAGGGGAGGAGGGGAGCCGGTGCGAGCCATGGTGCAGACCGATTTCGGGGGGCCCGAGGCCGTGTCCCCGAGGGAGGTACCGGAACCGGTGTGCGGCCCGCGCGACGTCGTCGTGAAGGTCGAGCACTGCGGGCTGAACCGCCTGGACCTGCTCCAGCGCAGGGGGCCCGGTCTGATCCCAGGCTTCCGCCTTCCGCACGTGCCCGGCATGGACTTCGCCGGGACCGTCGTGGAGACGGGCGCCGAGGTCGGCTCGGTCGTCCCCGGCGACCGGGTCATCGCCGACCCCACCCAGGGCTGCGGCAGTTGCCCCCGCTGCTCCGTGGGCGACCGGGCCTACTGCGTCCGGCCGCGCATCCTCGGCGGCAACGCCCCGGGCGCGCTGGCCGAGTACGTCCGGGCGTCCGCCGAGTCGATCGTACGGGTCCCCGACTCCATGCCGCTCGCCGCGGCCGTCACTCTGCCCACCGCCTACGCGACGGCCTGGCACGCGGTCCACACCCTCGGGGCGGTCGCGGCCGGCGAGACCCTCGTGGTGCACGCGGGGGCGAGCGCCGTCAGCCTGGCGGCCGTCCGGCTCGCCAAGCGGGCCGGCGCCGGTGTCATCGCGTTCGCCGGCAGCGACGCCAAGCGGGCCGCCGCCCGCGAGGCGGGCGCGGACCTGGTGCTGCGCAACGACGACCCCGACGCGGTGAAGGCGGTGTCCCTCTTCACCGGCGAGGCCGGCGCGGACCTGGTCCTGGACCACGTCGGCACCGACACCTGGCGCACCTCGCTGGACTGCCTCGGCATCCGCGGCCGGCTGCTGCTGATGGGCAACACCAGCGGCGACCAGGTGTCGTTCTCGCTCCAGGAGGTCTTCCACCGGGGCCTGAAGCTGCTCGGCACCGGCGGCTACACCTCGGCCGACTTCGTCGCCGCCACCTCGGCCTGCTTCGCCGACGGCCTGCACCTGCCCACCGCCGCCCGCTTCCCGCTGGCCGACCTGGCCGAGGCCTGGGACGTGCTCGCCGCCCGCGACACCATCGGCAAGGTGGTGATCGAGCCGTGACCGATCTGCTGATCACCGGCGGTGACGTCGTCACCATGGACCCCGCCCGGCGCGTCCTCGCCGCTACGACGATCGCCGTGTCCGGGGGAAGCATCGCCGCGCTCGGCACCGCCGCGGAACTGCGGGCCCGCTTCCGGGGCGCCCGCGAGATCGACGCCTCGGGCTGCGTGGTGATCCCGGGCCTGGTCGACGCCCATCAGCACACCACCGTCGACCCCCTCGTACGGAGCATGATCCCGGACGACATCGGCTCGCAGGAGTCGATCTTCGACTGGATCGTCCCGCTGCACGCCGCGGCCGACGGCGACGACGACGAACTGGCCGCCACCATCACGGCCGTCGAGTGCCTCTCCCGGGGCATCACCACCGTGCTGGAGCCCGGCACCGTGGCCTTCCCGGAACGGGCCGCCGCCGGGCTCGGCGCCGCCGGCATCCGCGCCCGGGTCGGCGGCTGGGGCTGGGACGCCGAGGGCGTGCCGCTCGGCGCGCCCGCCGGCGAGGTGCTCGCCCGGCAGGAGGACATCGTCCGCTCCCTGCCGGCCACCGGCCCCGTCACCGGGTGGGTGACCCTCGTCGGGCACGACCTGGTGAGCGACGAACTCCTCACCGGGGCGGCGGAGCTGGCCGAACGGCTCGACACCGGACTGACCTGGCACATCTCCCCGGGACCCGCCGACGCCGAGGCGTACGCGCTGCGCTCGGGACGCCGGCCGGTCGTTCACTTCCGCGAACTGGGCGTGCTCGGTCCGCGTCTGCTGCTGGGGCACGCCGTCTGGCTCGACGACGCGGAGACCGAGGCGATCCTCCAGACCCGCACGGCGGTCGCCGCCTGCCCCGGCGCCTACCTGCGGCTCGGCCAGGGGTACACGCGGGCGTCGCGCCACGCCGAACTGGTGCGGCGGGGCGGCCGGGTGGCCCTGGGCTGCGACGCCCACAACGCCGGCGACGCCCCGGACGTCCTGCACTCCGCCCACCTGTTCGCCGCCCTGGAGCGCGACCGCGACCTGCCCGACCCGATCCGTGCCGAGCAGGCGTTCGCGCTCGCGACGGTCGACGGGGCCGAGGCGATCGGACTCGGCGACCGGATCGGCTCCCTGGAGGTCGGCAAGGCCGCCGACATCGTCGTCCTGGACGGAGCCGACCCCGCCTGGATCCCCCGCGGCGACCTGGCCCGCCAGCTGGTCTGGGGCCATGTCTCCCGCACCGTGCGCGACGTGCTGGTCGACGGCCGTGTCGTCGTCCGCGACCGCCGGCCGACCGGTGTCGATCTCGCGGCCCTGGCCGAGGCCGCCGCCGAACGGTCCGCCGCCCTGCTGCGGCGGGCCGGCATCACCCCACGTCCGGCCTGGCCCGAACCGGTGGCCACCCGGTGAGACCCGCCCGCACCCCAAGACCGGCCCCCGCCCGCTGAGTCCGCGCCCCTGACCCGGCACGGACCAGCGGCCCGGCGGCCAACCAGCGAGGGGAGACCAACCGTTGAACGTCATCGACCTGGCCGGGCCCGCGCGGGCGAGGACCGCCGGCCGGCCCCGGACAGCCGCTTCCCCGCCCACCCGACCGACGACCCGCCGCCCTCCCCGCGGCACCGGCCACCCGGCCGGCGCCGACCGCCGATTACCCCACCGGCCCACCACCGGACACACCCGTCGTACCCGCCGCGGCCGTCAGTGCCACCGCTGACGTCCCGCCCGCCTCCGTCCCCCCATGCCGCGTCGACCGCACCCGGGTCCGAGCGGCGGGCGGATCCGTTTCCCGTGGTCCGTCGCCGCGGGTGAGGAGGCCGTCCGGCACCAGGACGGCCTCTCCGACGCCGGGGTCACCCAGCCCCCGGCGCTGCCGAGCGTTCTCCCCCCTCGACATCACCGCCGCCCCGCAAGGCCGGCACCCGAGCGACACCCCGTGCGACACCCCCGAGCGAATGGAACCACGCACATGACCACCAGAAGCACCCTCCGCCGCCCCCGAGCCGCGGTCGGCCTCGCCCTCGTGGGAGCCCTCGCGCTCGCCGGCTGCGCCAGCAACGACGCGACCGCCGCCAAGACGAACGCCTCGGCGACCAGCGGCAGCGACAGCAGCCTCAAGCAGCCCGACCTCAACGGCGACGGCAAGGTCGTCATCGGTGTCCTCAGCCCCGGCGACATCAACGACCACGGCTACTACCAGTCCTTCGTCGACAGCGCGGACGCCTACGCCAAGAGCAAGGGCTGGACGGTCATCAAGCGCGGCAGCGTACCCGTGAACGACGCGCTCACCGCCGCCCGCGCCCTGTGTCAGCAGCACGTCGACATGATCGCGCTCGGCGCCAGCGAGCTGAAGAACGCCATCCCCGCCTCCGAGGAGGCCGTCTGCGCCAAGACCGCCTGGTACGTGCCCTCGTCGGCGAACATCGACCAGACCCCCAAGATCCTGCTCTCCGCCGACGACCCCAACCAGTCCATGCTGGTCGCCGGCTACGCCGCCGGTCTGAAGATGAAGGCGGCCGGCGACACCAAGGCCGGCTTCGTCACCGGCGCCAAGGCCGACTTCAGCGTGGCCGCCGCCAAGGCCTTCCTGGCCGGCATCCGGGAGGTCGTCCCCAAGGCCCGGCTGACCACCACCTACACCGGCGACTTCAACGACTCGGCCAAGGCCAAGGAGGCCACCCAGGCCCAGATCAGCCAGGGCGCCAAGGTCATCTACCCCTACCTCGGCGGTGCCACCGACGCCGCGGCCCAGCTCGCCAACGGCAGCAAGGTGCTGACCCTCACCCCGGGCACCGACCGCTGCGACTCGACCAGCCCGAAGTACGACATCTCGGTCATCTTCAGCCCCGGCGACTACTTCCTGGCCGCGCTCAAGGAGTTCGCGGACAACAACCTGAAGATGGGCACCACGCGCACCTGGCAGCTCGGTGTGGACCCCTACCCGACCGTCAAGATCTGTGACCCCGCGGGCGACCAGGCCGCACAGCTCACGGCCTTCATCAAGAAGATCGGCAGCAAGGAGATCGACCCGGCCGCCGAGGTCAAGCGCCTTGGCTGACCTGCCGACACCGACGAGGAAGATGCAGCGATGACACCGACGGCCTCAGCGGCTCCGATCCTGGAGCTGCGCGGCATCACGAAGTCCTACGGAGCGGTCAAGGCCTGCGACGCGGTGGACCTCAGCGTCGAGGCGGGCGAGATCCACGGCCTCCTGGGCGAGAACGGGGCGGGCAAGTCCAGCCTCATGAAGGTCCTGCTGGGGCTGGTCCGGCGGGACGCCGGCACCGTGCTGGTGCGCGGTGCGCAGGTCGCGCTCGACAGCCCGCAGGAGGCGGCCGAGCTCGGCATCGGCATGGTGCACCAGCACTTCAGCCTCATCGACGCGCTGGCCGTGTGGGAGAACGTGGCACTCGGCGACAGCGGCAAGGTCGACAAGCAGGCCCTCTGCGCCGAGATCGCCGAGGTCTCGGCGCGCTACGGGCTGCCCATCGACCCCGAGGCCCGGGTCGGCACCCTCTCGGCGGGCGAACGGCAGCGGGTCGAGGTGGTCAAGTGCCTGCGCCGCAACCCCCGCATCCTGATCCTCGACGAGCCCACCTCGGTGCTCACCCAGGCCGAGTCGGAGGAACTGTTCGCCGTCCTCGGCCGGGTGGTGCAGGAGGAGGGGCGCGCCGTCATCCTCATCAGCCACAAGCTCGCCGAGATCGCCCGGGCCACGGACCGGGTCACGGTCCTGCGCAGGGGCCGGGTCGCCTTCCGGGCGGTCACCGCCGAGACCACCCCGCAGTTGCTCGCCCAGCGGATGGTGGGCCGCGAGGTGTCGCTGGGCGAGGAGGGCGCCGCCCTCGGTCTGCTGCCGGTGCAGAACACGGGCCCGGCGGACGGGAACCACGACCGCGGGGCGCACGTGCTGCGCCTCGCGGGGCTCACCGTGGAGGACGACGGGGTCAGGGTCCTCGACGGCGTCGACCTCACCGTCGGCGCGGGCGAGATCGTCGCCCTCTACGGCGTCGAGGGCAACGGCCAGGCGACACTCGGCGACGTCCTGTCCGGGCTCGTGGTGCCGAACGCCGGCACCGTCGAGGTCGCCGGGCAGGAGGTCGACCTGACCCGGCCCGGCGTCCTGTCGAAGGCCGGCCTCGGCATCGTCCCCGAGGACCGGCACCACAGCGGCGTCGTCCTCGACATGAGCGTCGCCGAGAACCTCACGATGAAGTCCCTCGACACGGTCAGCGGCCGGTTCCTGCTGCGGCGGCGGGCGATGCTCGCCGAGGCCCGGCGCCTCGCCGACGAGTTCAACATCGTCACGCCGTCGCTGGACGCCCCCGTGCGCAGCCTCTCCGGCGGCAACCAGCAGCGGGTGGTCCTCGCCCGGGAACTGTCCGGCCGCACCCGCGTCCTGGTGGCCGCGCAGCCCACCCACGGGCTCGACGTCGGCGCCATCGAGGACATGTACGCCCGGCTGCGCGCGGCGGCCGCCGAGGGCGTGGGAGTGCTGCTCATCTCCACCGAACTGGAGGAAGTCATGGCCCTTGCCACCTGGATCGCGGTGATCTCCTCCGGGCGGATCACCGGAGCGCTCCCCGTCTCCGAGGCGACCCCCGAGCGGCTCGGCATGCTGGTCGGGGGCGAGGCCGCGTGAGTGCCACCGTCCCCGGACCGGACCCCCGGACCCCCGGCGACCTCGGCCGGAGCCTCCTGGCCCGGCTCCGCCCCGGGCCGGGCGGCTGGCTGACGGCGGGCTTCACCGTCGTCCTGGTCACCGCCGCCCTGGGGGTGTCCGCCGTCCTGCTCATGCTGACCGGCGCCTCGCCCGGCGCGTCGGTGTCGGCGATCTGGACCGGCAGCCTCGCCAACACCACCGGCTGGACGACGACGCTGCTCAACGCGGCGCCGCTGCTCCTGGTCGCCGTCGGCACCTGTGTCTGCGCGGCCGCCGGCACGTTCAACATCGGGCAGGAGGGCCAGGTCCTCATCGGCGGCCTGGCCGGCGCCTGGGTCGGGCTGCGGCTGGCCATGCCCGGCCCGATGCTGGTCGTCGTGGTGCTGGCCGCCGCGGCGGTCGGCGGCGGTGCCTGGGCCGCGCTCAGCGCCCTGATGTACCGCTTCCGGCGCGTCAACGTCGCGGTGAGCACCCTGCTGATGACGTTCCTCGCCGTCCAGCTCGTCACGTTCGCGGTCAGCACGAGCTGGTTCCTCCAGGAGAGCGCGCAGGGCTCCTCCGGCATCGCCGACGCCCAGTCCAACCCGCTGCCGGCGGGCGGTCTGCTCGGCGGCTTCGGGCAGTACCCCTCGCTCCAGCTGAACCTGGGCCTGTTCGTCGCGCTCGCCGCGGCGGCCGGTGTCGCCGTCGTCCTGACCCGCAGCCGATGGGGCTTCAGGGTCCGGATGGTCGGGCTGAACCCGCGCACGGCCCAGCACGCGGGCGTCCGGGTGGCCGCGCTCAGCGGTCTGACCCTCACCCTGTCGGGCGCGTTCGCGGGTATGGCGGGCGGACTGCTGCTGGCCACTCCGGTCAGCACCAACCGGCTCCAGGCCGGACTCTCCGACAACGTCGGCTGGGACGGCCTGCTCGTCGCGCTCGTCGCCCGCAACCGCCCCCTGGTCGCGATCCCGGTGTCGTTCGTCTTCGCCGTGCTGCGTTCGGGCGGCGACTTCCTCTCCGCCACCGGAGTGCCGTACTACCTGGTCGACATCGTCAAGGCGCTACTCGTCCTCGCGTTCGTCGTGCCGCCCCTCCTCGTCGACCTCGTCAGCAGGCGCCGCGGCGCCAGGCCGTCGGCCGCGCCCGCCGCGTCCGTCGTCCCGACCGAAGTGAAGGCGGCCGCGTGAGCGCTCTGGACAGCACCTCCACCATCCTCGCGAGCGGGGTCCGGCTGACCGTGCCGCTCGCCCTCGCCGCCTGCGGCGAGTACCTCGCCGAGCGCGCCGGCACCATGAACATCTCCGTCGAGGCGATGATGCTCGGCTCCGCGTTCACCTCGGTCGCCACCGCGAGCGCGACCGGCAGCGCCACCACCGGCCTCGTCGTCGGCGTGCTGACCGGCCTCCTCGTCGGCTGGGTGCACGGCAACCTCTCGCACCGGGCGCAGATCAACACCTTCGTCGTCGGCCTCGTGCTGAACGCCCTGGTGCTCGGTCTGACCAGCTTCCTGATCACGACCCAGCAGTTCACCTCGCACCAGGTCGGACTGCTGTTCGTCCCGCTGCTGCGGGACATCCCGGTCATCGGCGCACCCCTGTTCTCCGTACGCTGGCCCGCCTATCTGCTGATCCCGCTGGTCGGGCTCACCTGGTGGCTGATCGAACGCAGCCGCTGGGGCCTGGAGCTGCGCGCCGTGGGGGAGAACCCGCAGGCCGCCGACGTCACCGGCATCAAGGTCAACCTGCGGCGCCGGCAGGCACTGCTGTGGTGCGGCGCGATGGCCGGTCTGGGCGGCGCCTACCTGGCGGTGGGCGAGGTCGGCTCGTTCAACCAGAACATGACCGCCGGGCGCGGGTACATCGTCATCGCCGCGGTCATCTTCGGGGCGTGGCGACTGGGCCGTACCCTGCTCGGCTGCCTGGTGTTCGGCGTCTCCGACGCGCTGCGCCTCGCGCTGCCGCCGCTCGGCATCACCCTCAACGCCCAGCTGCTCGTCGCCGCCCCGTACGTGCTGGCGCTGCTGGCGATGCTGCTGTTCACCACACAGCACCGGGAACCGGCCGCCCTCGGCCGCCCCTTCGAGCGCGGGTCGACCTGACGGCGCCGCCGCGGCGAGAACGGACGCCGGCCCCGCGGACGTGCGGGGCCGGCGTCCGGCGTTCGGCGGCGCGGTCAGCGGCGGCGCAGTGCCGCGCTCTCCAGCGCCGGCGGGGTGTGGCCGACGTCGCGCGGGTTGAGCACACCGCCCGGCGCGACCAGCTCGTCGATCCGGTCCAGCGCCGCGGCGGACAGCGGCCGCTCCACCGCCGTCAGCTGCGTCAGGAGCTGTTCGTGGGTGCGCGGGCCCATGACGGCCGAGGTGACGCCGGGATGGGCGAGCACGAACCGCAGGGCCAGCTCCACGAGCGTGCAGCCCTCGTCGGCGGCGAGGCGCACGAGTTCCTCGACGACCGCCAGCTTGCGCTCGCGCACCAGCGCGTCGGCGTAGTCGAAGTGGTCGCCGTTGGTCCGCGCGCGCGAGTCCCCCGCCGGTTCCGCGCCGGCCCGGTACTTGCCGGTCAGCCAGCCGCCGTTCAGCGGGCTCCACACCATGACACCCATCCGGTGCCGCTGTGCGGTGGGCAGCACGGCGGCCTCCGCGTGCCGGGCCAGCACCGAGTACGACAGCTGCTCCACCGTGAACCGCTCGCGGCCGTCGCGCCGGGCCGCCCACTGCGCCTCGACGATCTCCTCGGCGGGGAAGCTGGACGTGCCGATCGCCCGTACCTTGCCCGCCCGGACCAGGTCGCCGAGGGCACCGAGCGTCTCCTCGACGTCGGTGCGGGGGTCGGGACGGTGGACGAGGTACACGTCGAGGTGGTCCGTGCCCAGCCGGCGCAGGCTGTCCTCGACGGCACGCGTGATCCACAGCCGGGAGTTGCCGCGCCGGTTGCGGTCGAGCGGGCCGCCCGGCATCTCGTTGTGGAACTTCGACACCAGGACGACGTCGTCGCGCCGTCCCTTCAGCGCCCGGCCGAGGATCTCCTCCGACTCGCCGAAGGCGTACACGTCGGCGGTGTCCACGAAGTTGACGCCGGCGTCCAGCGCCGTCGCCACCATGCGGTGGCACTCCGCCTCGTCCGTGTTGCCCCAGGCACCGAACATCATCGTCCCGAGGCACAGTGCGCTCACCTCGATGCCCGTTCCGCCCAGAATCCGGTACTCCACGCCTGGCCCTCCTCTTCCCCGTGTCCTGCCGGCGGCCGTCGCCGTCATCCCGCAGGCTCCCACGGCGGCGGGCGCGGGACCGATGTCGCGCGGGGTCAGCGTTGGCGGCGCGCGTGTTGTGTCCGCAGCACATCGACTCGCTCACCCGCGCGTGCCTAACCTCGGGGAAATTCGTACCCCTCACGATGGAGGCACTGTGGCCACCGGTCTCACCTCGGCCCGCTGGACGCACGTCGCGCTGCCCACCGGGGACCTCGACAAGGCGATCGAGTTCTACACCTCGCTCACCCCCCTGGTCGTGGTCGAGCGGTTCAAGGACGCCGACGGCGAGAGCGTCTGGCTCTCCAACGACAAGCAGGCGGAGACTCCGTTCGTGCTCGTCCTGGTGTCCTTCGACAAGGACAAGGGCAGCCCGCTCGGCCTGCTGCACCCCTTCGCGCACCTCGGCATCGAGGTGCCGGCCCGCGAGGACGTCGACGCCCTGGCCGACCGCGCCCGCGAGCTGGGCTGCCTGCACTGGGAGCCCCGGCAGATGCCCGACCCCGTGGGCTACATCTGCGCGCTGAAGGACCCCGACGGCAACGTCGTGGAGATCTCGCACGACCAGCGGGTGTTCGACACGGTCCGGCAGAAGTGGGGGTCGGCCTGACCGCCGGGGGCGCGGACGGCGGCACGGACGGCGGCACGGACCGCGGCACCCGGGCCGCGGTCGAGGCGTATCTCGCGGCGCTCAACGCGCACGACGCCGACGCCGTGGCCGCCTGTGTGTCCGAGGACTTCGTCAACGAGCACACGTCGTCCCTGGGACGGACCCGCAGGGGCCGCGCCGAGTACCGAGCGGCGCTGACCGGTTTCCTGGCGGAGTTCGGGGAGCTGCGGTACGTGCCCGAGCGGGTCCTCGTCGACGGCGCCTCGGCCGCGGTGCCCTACGTCATGACGTTCCGGATGCGCTCGGCGGGCGACCGCCCGGTGCGGGTCCGCGGGGTCTTCCTGTTCACCGTGTCCGGCGGTCTGATCGCGCACCGCACGGACTACTGGGACAGCGGCGAGGTGCGGCGCCAGCTCGCCTGACACACCGCCGCGGGCGCGGCGAACAGCCCTGCCCATCAACGGAGATGAGCTTTCCGACACCCCGTCCGCCGACTGCGCGGACGGGGTGTCGGTGCGTCCCCAACCGACGGTTGCGTATCGCTTGACATGATGGCGTCTCGCAATAAAAGATGCTCGCCATGCGAGTAGTCACGACGCAGACCGGCCTGGGCCGGATCGAGGACGGGGCTGTCGCCCTGTTGGACACTGCTTTCCCGCACTTCGGCGCGGTCCTCGAACAGGAGGGCTCGCTCCAGTGCCTGGCGTCATGCGCGGTGCGCCGGCGCATCCCTCTCGACGAGGCCGTCCTCACGGCGCCGCTGGGCCGTCCCGGCGCGCTGTGGGGCGTCGGACTCAACTACGTGTCGAAGGCGGAACGGACCGGCAGGGGGCTGCCCGAGCAGCCGATCCTCTACCTGGCCGCGTCGTCGGGCGTCCTTCCTCCCGGCGCGCCGGCGGTGATCCCGCGGGACGTGGCCGAACCCGACTACGAGGGCGAGATAGCGGTCGTCGTCGGGCGCCGGCTCCACCGGGCCGCCGAGTCGGAGGTCTGGCCCGCGGTCGCCGCCGTCACCGCCGCCAACGACATGACGGCCCGGGATGTCATGCGCACCACCGGAATCCCCGCCCTCGCCAAGAGCTACCCGGGGTTCACCCCCCTGGGCCCGTCCCTCTGCACGCCCGAGGAGCTCGCCGACCGCGAGGCGATCGGGGTGCGGACCCGGGTCAACGGACAACTCGTCCAGGACGACACCAGCGCCGGGATGATCTTCCCCGTCGCCGACCTGCTCAGCAGGCTGTCCTGGTACGCCGCCCTCGAACCCGGCGACGTCGTCCTCACCGGAACCCCGGCCGGCACCGGCCAGGACCGCGCCGGCTTCCTCGCCGACGGCGACGAGGTCCGCGTCGAGGTGGACGGTGTCCTTCCCCTCGTCACCCGCATCGTGCGTCCCGCGGACGCCGCACCGCGCGACCAGCGGCTGGCCGAACAGGCCGGCTGACCGTCCCCTCACCCTGGAGCCACAGCGATGTCACACTCCTCCGCACCGTCCTACGACCTCGTCCTGGCCGGGGGCACCGTCATCGACCCGGCGTCGGGCACCAACGCCCGGCTCGACGTGGCGGTCACCGGTGACCGCATCGCCGCGATCGGGGAGGGCCTCGCGTCCGGCGCCGCCCGCACGATCGACGTCACCGGCTCCACCGTGCTGCCGGGCCTGGTCGAGGGCCACACCCACATCTTCGAGTACGTCTCCGCCGTCGGCGCCCCCGCCGAGGAGGCCCATCTGCGCCGTGGCGTGGTCGCCGCGGCGGACGCCGGCACGGCCGGCGCCTCGACCTTCGCGGCCTTCCGCAAGCTGGTCGTCGAGGCGAACCCGATGCGCATCGTCAACTTCCTCAACGTCTCGGTGCTCGGCCTGATCGACTTCAGATTCGGCGAGCTGCTGAACCCGGACACCCTCGTCCCCGACGACGCGCTCGCCACCGCCGAGGCCCACCCCGACATCGTGCGCGGCTTCAAGATCCGGCTCTCCGAGGACGTCGTCGGCGAGCACTGGGAGGCGCTGCTGAAGAAGTCCGTGGCGCTGGCCGAGCAGGCCGGTCTGCCGCTGATGCTGCACATCGGCGAGACCTCGGAGCCGCTGCCGGTCGTCCTCGACCACCTGCGCCCCGGCGACATCGTGGCGCACTGCTACACCGGCAAGGAGTACGGCATCCTCGACGGCGACCGCGTGCAGCCCGCGGTCACCGCGGCCCGTGAGCGCGGCGTCCTGTTCGACTCCGCCCACGGCAAGAGCAACCTCAGCTTCGAGGTGGCCCGCCGGGCCATCGCGGACGGCTTCCTGCCCGACGTCCTCAGCTCCGACACCAGCGCCCGCAACTGGCGCGGTCCGGTGTTCGACCTGCTCACCAGCATCTCCAAGCTGGTCGCGCTCGGCGCGCCGCTCGACGAGTGCATCCGCCGGGCCACCGTCGCGCCGGCCCGGCTGCTCGGCCTCGACACCGAGGGCTACGGGCGCCTGGAGGTCGGCGGCCGGGCCGACGTCACGGTCGTCACCGAGACCGAGGAGTGCACCCTGCCCGACGCCGCGGGCAACACCATCGTCGCGCCCCGCCTGGAGCCGACCGTGGTGCTCCACGAGGGCGCCGAGATCCCCATCACCCCCTGGCGAGGCCTCCCCTCCGCCTGACCCCACCCCACCCACCCTTCCCACCCCGACCCACCCTTCCCACCCCGACCTACCCTTCACGACCGGGCCCCCGGCCCGACCCGGCTCCCCCGACCCATACCGGTCAGCCCGCGCCGACCGGGCCCGGCCTTCTCGGTCGGGCGCGGCGTGGGCCTGTCGGTCCGGCTGTGTTGGTCCGGCCTGGCTTTCCCGGCCCGGAGGTGCCTGGCCCTGTCGGTCCGGCTGCGTCGGCCCGGTCTGGCCTTCTCGGTCCGGCGAGGCGTGGCCCTGTCGGTCCGGCCTGGCCCTCCCGGCTCGGCTCGGCCTTCTCGGTCCGGCCCGGATCGGCTCGGTCCGGCCCGGATCGGCTCGGTCCGGCCCGGATCGGCTCGGTCCGGCCCGGATCGGCTCGGTCCGGCTCGGATCGGATCGGCCTAGCTCGGCTCGGCCCGGCCCGGTCAAGCCCGGCTTGGCTCGGCCCGGCTCGGATCGGCCAGGCCCGGCCCGGCTCGCCCGTCCGTCCGATGCAAGACGTCCGTTCGTAGATGCCGTTGGAGGCTTGATGACCGTCGGGGATGTGCATGGGCTGCGTCGGCGGTTGCGGGCCGTGCTGGCGGGGCGGGGGCCCGCTGTCGGTACCTTTGTCAAGCTGGCGACGCCCGACGTGGTGGAACTGGCCGGGGCGGCCGGGTTCGCGTTCGTGGTCGTCGACCTCGAACACTCCACGCTCACCGAGCGGGACGCCGTGGACCTGGTGCGCCACGCGGCCGTCTGCGGCCTGCCCGCCCTGGTGCGGGTGCCCGCGGTGGACGCCGCCGCCGTCAACCGGCTCCTGGAGGCCGGCGCGGCGGGCATCCAGCTCTCCATGCTCACCCGCACCGCACAGACCGAGGCGCTCGTCGCGGCGGCCCGGTTCGCCCCGGCCGGCCGCCGGTCGGTGAGCCTGGCCAACCGGGCCGCCCGGTTCGGCGCGCTCGCGCCGGCCGAGTTCCTGCGCGCCGAGCGGGACGACCCGCCGGTGCTGGTCGGCCAGATCGAGACGGCGCGCACCGACCCCCTGCCGGAACTGGTCGCCGCTCTCGACGTGTGCTTCGTGGGCAGCACCGACCTCGCCGTCGACCTGGGCCTGCCCGCCGACCCCGCGGTGCTGACGGCCGCCGTGGACCGGGTGCGGGCCGCGGCCCGGTCCGTCCGGGTGGCGTTCGGCGGCTGGGCCCCGGCCCGGACCGCCGCGGCGGACCTGGGCCTCGGCGACGCCGACTACCTGATCGTCGGCTCCGACCTGCAGATGTTGGCGGCCGGCCTGCGGGCCGCCGCCGGAGAGGAGAAGCAGTGAGCACACGCAACGCGGCCCTGTTCGGCACCGTGGTCAACTGGGACGACCTGCCGGTCACCCAGGTGCGGCCGGGCGTCCGCCGGCGCGTCTACGCCACCGACGAGGTGATGATCTGTCACCACGAGCTGGAGGTCGGCATGACGCTCAACCCGCACCGGCACGAGGAGTTCGACCAGCTCGTCCACATCTCCGAGGGGCGCGCGAACTACTACGTGGACGGGGTCGCGCACGACCTGCGGGCGGGCTCGTTCCTGCTGGTCCCGCGCGGCAGCGAGCACTACGTGGAGCCCACCGAGGCCCCCTGCGTGAACATCGACTTCTTCGTCCCCCCGCGGGCCGACCTGCTGCCCTGACCGGCCGGCCCACGGCTGACGTGGTTGTGGGGCCCCCCCCCCGGGGGGGGGCCCCACAAACGGAGGCCGGGCCGGGCCCGGGGGGAGGGCCCCCCGCCGCGCCGCCCCGGTTGGGAACCCCCGGGCCGGCC
>NZ_JBVJND010000045.1:22039-69413 GCF_055583825.1 Streptomyces sp. NPDC104367
GTGGTATAAAACGTAATCTTCCGCCCCCCGGGGGCCCCCCGGGCCCCCCCCCCGGCCCGCCCCCGGGGGTGGGGGTTGGGCCCCCCCCCCCCGGGGGGGGCCCCACAACCACGTCAGCCGTTCCGGGACCCGTTCAGTCGCCGCCCGGCCCGTCCTCCGAGTTGCCCAGCCGCTGCGACAGCGCCCGGGCGGTCTCCACCAGCGCCAGGGCCATCGGCGACGAGACGTCGTCGGAGACCGTGGCCGTGGTGCCGACGATCGCGAGCGTCCCGCTGATCTTGTCGCCGTCGAAGATCGGCGCCGCGATGGTGCGGACCCCGTTGACCGTGGGGGAGTTGACCGACAGACCGTGCTTGCGGATGGCGTCGAGCTCCTCGTTCAGCTCGGCCGACCGGCGCACCGCGCGCGGCAGCGCCGGCACCTGCTCCGGGGGCAGGAACGCGAGGAAGACCCGGCCCTGCGCCGAGGACGTGAGGTTCAGCCGCGAGCCGACCCGGACGCTGATGCGCACCATGTGGTCGGTGTTGTCCACCGAGCGCACCACGGTCGCCGACTCTCCGTCCCAGACCGACAGCACGATCGTCTCGTCGATCCGCCGGACCAGGCCCTCCATGTACGGCTCGGCGGCGGCGACGATCGGCAGGCCGGCCCGCGCCGCGGCGGCGAGGGTGAGCACCTGGGGGCCGAGGGAGTACAGCGAGGTGCGCTCGTCGTAGCGCAGCAGGTTGGCCGCCCGCAGCGCCTTGGTGTAGCGGTGCGCGGTCGCCTTGCTCGCACCGAGCCGTGCGGTGATCTCGTTCAGGCTCATGTGCGGTTTGCCGACCGTGAACGAGCCGAGGATGAGCGCGGCACGCTCGACCGTCTGGATGGTCGGTGCGGTCCGGTCCGGACCGTCCTTCTGCTCTCCGGTGCCGCGCTGCACCTTCGTGACCATGGTCGTATCGCTCCTGTTCGAGCTCGGGGAGAGGAAATGGAATAACGGACGAGACGCCGTATCGGATGGAGAAATGGTACGGCGGCTCACAGCCGTGCGGGAAAGCGTACTCAGGTTCTGGTCGGCCGCCGACCGCCTCGGACCACGGGGCCGGGAAGAGCGTAGGGCGCCCCTCCCGGCCCCGTGGTCTCACGCGTCGGAGGAGTGTCCCGGAGTGACGGAGCGCGCCGGATCCAGCAGGGCCGCCGCGTGGTTGACGGCGAGGGCGGCCTCACCGAAACCGATCGAGATGAGGCCGACCCTCCCGTCGTAGTCGGCGATGTCACCGGCCGCGAAGACGCGCTCCCGGCTGGTGCGCATCGTGCGGTCGACGAGGATGCGCCGGCGGCGCAGTTCGAGCCCCCACCGCTCGATCGGGCCGAGGTCGGCGATGAAGCCGAGCGCGGCCACGACGGACCGCGCGGGCAGGGTGATCCGGTCGCCGTCGGAGCCGGCGACCACCACCTCCGAGACCGCCCCGTCGGCGCCCTCGCCGGAGATCTTCTCGACCTCGTACGGCGTCAGGACCCGTACCGTCGAGTTCCCGACCTGCTCGACGCTGCGCTCGTGGGCCCGGAACCGGGTGCGCCGGTGCACCAGCGTCACCGACGCGGCGATCGGCTCCAGGGACAGCGCCCAGTCCAGCGCCGAGTCCCCGCCGCCGACCACCACGACGTCCTGGCCCGCGAGTTCGTCCAGCCGCGGCACGAAGTAGCGCAGGCCGCGGCCCAGGTACTCGGAGCCCACCGGCAGTTCCCGGGGGATGAAGTTGCCGATGCCGCCGCAGACCAGCACCGCGCCCGCGCTGATCCGGGCGCCCGCGTCGGTGGTGGCGACGATGCCCGTCCCCGTGTCGTCGAGGTCGGTGACCCCGTGTCCGAGCAGGTAGACCGGGTTCCACCGGCCGGCCTGCTCGGCCAGCCGGTCCACCAGGTCCTGGCCGCGGACGGCGGGGAAACCGGCCACGTCGTAGACGAGCTTCTCGGGGTAGAGCGCGGCGATCTGGCCGCCCACCTCGGGCAGCGCGTCGGCGACCGCGACGCTCATCCCGCGGAAGCCGGCGTAGTACGCGGCGTACAGCCCCGTCGGTCCGGCGCCGATGACGAGCAGGTCGACCGAGACCTCGGTGTCCGGCGCCGAGGACCCGCTCACGCGACCGCGTCCGGGTGGTCGTGGCCGACCCGGCCGACCTTGCGCGCCCCGCCGGGCGAGCCGAGCGGTTCGCCGCCGAGTCCGAGCGTGAAGAACTCGGCGTTGACGCGCTCGAACTCCCTGCTCTGCTCCGGGAGATCCTCGTGGTGGAAGATCGAGATCTGCGGGCACACCGGTTCACAGCGCCCGCACTCGACACATTCGTCGGGCTGGATGTAGAGCATCCGGTCGCCCTCGTAGATGCAGTCGGCCGGGCACTCCTCCATGCACGACTTGTCCATGACGTCGACGCAGGCCTGAGTGATGACATACGGCACGAGCTTCTGCCCTTCACACGGTCGCACGGAATGCGAGACGGTGTCTTTCAATGTGAAATTGGATGATGACGACACCGGACAGGCGTGTCAACCGTCGGTTGAATCCTTGACAGCGCGACTGTGCTAGGGGACGCTACTGCGACATGCGAGATGGCGTCTCACAGCGCGCCACTCGGGTCGGGACTTGTGAGAGGCAAACTCCCTATGGGCAGCAATCCCCGGACCGTCCCAGCGCCGATGATCGTCGAGGACTGGGACCAGCTCACCTTCCGGGTCAACCGAGAGGCCTACCGCAGCGCGGAGATCTTCGCCCGGGAACGCGGCTGGGTGTGGATGCACACCTGGCTCTACCTCGGTCACGAGACCGAGATCCCCAACCCCAACGACTTCAAGGTCCGCACCCTCGGCGGACGGCCGCTGATCTTCTGCCGGGACACCGCCGGCGAGGTGCACGCGTTCCTGAACTCCTGCCCGCACCGCGGCACGGTGCTGTGCCGCGAGACCGAGGGCTCGACCCGGCTCTTCCAGTGCTTCTACCACGCCTGGACATTCCGCAACAACGGCGAGGTCGCCGCGATCCCCGACGCCGACGCCTACGAGTCGAGCGACGGCTTCCGGGCCTCGATGGGGCTGCGCGCGGTACCGCGCCTGGAGATCCACGAGGGGTACGTCTTCGTCTCCTTCGACCCCGACGTCCCGCCGCTCCTCGAACACCTCGGCGACGCCGCCGACTACATGACGATGATCGAGCAGCAGCACGTCGGCGGCATGACCACCCTGCCCGGCACCCAGCTCTACAGCGTCCGGGGCAACTGGAAGCTCGCCGTCGAGAACGCCATGGACGGCTACCACTTCGCGCCGACCCACAACACGTTCGTGGGCTACCTGCGCGAGAGCGGCTACGCCGTCAGCGACGACAACCAGTACGCCTACGACCTCGGCAACGGCCACGGACTGCTGGTCCTGACCGGCCACGGCGGCCGCATCAGCATGATCTGGGAACCGCGCTTCGGCGAGGACGAGAAGGTCCGCACCGAGCGCCACCGCGCCGAGATGACCGAACGGCTCGGGGAGAAACGGGCACACCACGTCGCCGACGAGAGCCACATCCTCTTCGTCTTCCCGAACCTGCTGCTGTTCGACATCGAGGGCCTCTCGATCCGGCAGCTGGAGCCGGTGGCGCCCGACCGGACCGACGTCCGCGCCTGGCAGCTGGTCCCGCGCGAGGAGGACCCGGACACCCGGGCCCTGCGCATGAAGACCGTCGTCAGCTTCGTCGGCCCGGGCGGCCTCGCCACCCCGGACGACATCGAGGCGTACGAGGCCGTCCAGCGCGGCATCCAGGCCACGGCCGGCACCGCCGCGCCCGAGCTGGACTACAGCGACATGTCCCGCGGCATGGCCGACGAGGTCAAGGGCGTACAGGGCAGGTCGACCGACGAGGGCGCGATGCGCGGCTTCTGGCGGCACTGGGTCGACGCCATGGGCATCGACGAGGCCCTGGAGGTCAACGGCGACCGGCCGGCGTCCTTCCTGTCCGGAAGGGACGTGCGATGACCGCTCTCCGCAACCCCGGTTCCCACACCGTGCCCTGCGCGGGCCGCACCGTCACCCGCCCCGAGGTCGAGGACTTCCTCTACACCGAGGCCGACATCCTCGACCGGTGGGACTACGACGGCTGGCTCGCCCTGTTCGAACCCGGCGCCCGCTTCGAGATCCCGACCACCGACCACCGGGCGGGCTGGTCGCCGCACTCCACCGGATCGTTCGTCGACGACGACTGGGACCTGCTGCGCGCCCGCGTCAAGCGGCTGAAGTCCCGCAAGGCCCACGCCGAGAACCCGCACTCGCGCACCCACCGGCTGGTCTCCAACGTACGGCTGTCCGAGCACACCGAGGACTCCTTCCGGGTGTCCGCCTCGTTCGTCGTGCACCGCGCCCGCGACGGCCACTTCGACGCCTACGTCGGCTGGTACGAGCACCTGCTGGTGCCCACCGACGACGGATTCCGGTTCCGGCTGCGGCGCTCCCGCCTCGGCCACGAGTCGCTCGCCGCGGGCGCCCGGCTCAGCTTCATCCTCTAGCCGGCCACGGAAGGCGACCCGATGATCCGACACACCCTGTCCTTCCGTTTCGCCGACGGGACCGACCAGGCCACCCGCGAGTCCGTCCTGGCCGAGCTGCGGACCTTCCCGGACCGCTACCCGGCCATGCGCGGCTTCCTCCTCGGCGAGAACATCAGCACCCGCGACCGGACCTTCACCCACACCATGGCCGTCGACTTCGACAGCCGCGACGACCTGCTCGCCTACCTCGGCAGCGAGACCCACGAGACCTTCGTGCGCACCCGCTGGCGGCCGGTCATCGGCGGACAGGCCATCACCTCGTTCGAGTACACCGAGCGGCCCTCGCTCGCGCCAGGAAGGACACCGCCGGTGAGCACCCGCCCGCACGGCCCGTACGGCATGGAGTACGCCCGTATCGAGGTCCCGGACATGCAGGCCACGATCGACTTCCTCGAATACCACGTCGGACTCCAGCTGGAACAGCGCACGGACGAGTACGCCTACCTGCGCGCCGACATCGAGCACCACGCGATCGAACTGATCCACGCCCCCGAGCGCACCGACGGATGGACCACCGCCGTCGGCTACAGCGTGGCGAGCGAGGAGGTCCTGGAGCAGCTCCACAAGAGCGTCCTCGACGCGGGCCTCGAAGTCCTCGGACTCCAGGAGCGGCAGCGGGCGCTGTGCGACAACGGCTTCGCGGTGAAGGACCCCAACGGCCTCGTCGTCGAGCTGTTCACCGAGTTCCAGGAGTACGCCGAGCCGCCGCACCTGGAGATCCGGCCGCTCGACCTGGTGCACCCCTTCATCGCCACCGCCAAGTACGAGGAGACGCTGGACTTCTACCAGAACGTCCTGAAGTTCCTGCCCTCGGACTACGTCGTCGGCTCCACCACGTTCCTGCGCGGCGAGGACCGCTACCACCACAGCCTCGCCGTCCAGAACAACAGCGAGCACTACGTCGCGCACCTGTGCTTCGCGATGAAGAGCCTCGACCACGTCATGCGGATGCGCGCCCGTGCCCTGTACAAGGGCGCGCCGATCGCCTCCGACATCGTCAACCACTCGGCGTCGACGTCGATCGCGTTCTACCTCCACGACACGCGCTTCGGCCCCCGGTTCGAACTCTGCGACGCGCACCGGGTGTTCACGCCCGAGGAGCACGAGACCCACCGGCCCCGCAGGATGCCGGCCGACCCGCGCAACATCGACGTGTGGCGTCCGGCCTCCGACGACTGGGGACGTTTTTGAGGCAGCCGCTGCTCGACGTCCTGCGGCTGCTCGACACCGTTCCCGCCCCGCGCGGGCGGGAACGGACGGCGGCGCACCGGCTGCGGGCCTGGTGCGCCGACCGGTGGCCGCACACCGACTGGCAGGTGCTGGAGCACGGCCCCGAGGGCGGCAGCCTTGTCGCCTCCCACGGGGACGGCCCGCTGCTCTACTCCCATCTCGACACCTCGCTGGACGACGGCGCCGCGGCGGTCAACCTGCTCGTCACCGGTGACGCGGCGCCGGTCGGCCCGCTCGCCCTGGACGGCGACACCGTCAGCGGCTTCGGGATCGGGGTCGCCCGCGGCCCGGCCGCCGCCGCCCTGGTCGCCTTCGCCCGGTCGCGGCGGGGGCGGCTGCTGCTCGCCGGTTCCGGTACGCACCGCCGCGGCACGGGCGGCGACGGCACCCCGGTCACCGGCCTGGAGGCCTACGCCGACACCCACCCGCTGCCGCGCTCGGCGATCGTGGCGAAGTGCGGCCCGCCCACCCTGCTGTGGCACGAGCCGGGCGCCTTCTACCTGACGGTCCGGGTCACCGGCCGGTCCGGCGTCGCGATGCTGGCCGAGTCCGCCACACCGCCCGGGGGAGTCGTCGCCCACGCGGGCGTCGTCCTGGACGAACTGGCCCGCTGGCGCGAGGCCTACCTGGCCGCCGACCCCCGGCAGGGACAGACCGGCCGGGCGTGCGGCATCGGCGCGATCGGCGGAGGATGGCCCGACAAACCCGACCTGCTGCCCGCCCAGTTGCGCATCGGCCTCTACGTCGTCGCCGGTGACCCCGTGCAACCGGCGCCGCTGGCGGCCGAGTTGGCGGGCCGCCTGCGGGCGCGGTGCGCACGGTCGGCACTGCGGGACTGCACGGTGGACGTGGCGGTGGAGCCGGTCGCGGCAGCCGCGGCCACCCCGTCCGACGCCCCGGTGGTGACCGCCGCCAGGGCGGCCTGGAGCGACGAGTTCGGCGCCGAGCCGCCGCCGGTCACCGGCTGGACGGGCTCCACCGACGGTGTGGAACTGCGCGCCCGGGGCGTCGACACCGTACGCCTCGGCCCCCAGCCGAGGCCGGCCGCCGGCGATCCGCGCCGCGACACGCTGTCGCTGGCGCGGCTGGAGGCGTACGCGCGCGTCTACGGGCGGCTGCTGAACGAGGTCCCGGAGTAGCCGGACCGGCTCCCGGACTCTGCGCGCCGGCGTGACACCTCCCGCCGGCGCATCTCATCGAACGACCTCACCGAGTGATCTCACCGAGTGATCTCGACGAACGATCTCAGCGAACGATCTCAGCGAAGGGCGCCGTGTGCGTCCCGACAAGGAAGTGGGCGGGCGGATGGACAAAGTGGTCGCTTCCGCGGCCGAGGCGGTGGCGGACGTCCCGGACGGGGCGTCCCTCGCGGTCGGCGGCTTCGGGCTCGGCGGGATCCCGTCGATCCTGATCCAGGCCCTGTACGAGTCCGGCGCCACCGCACTCGACGTGGTCTCCAACAACTGCGGCGCGCTGGACTGCGGCCTCGCCGTACTGCTCTCGGCGGGCCGGATAGCCCGGGTCACCGGCAGCTACATCGGCGGCAACAAGGAGTTCGCCCGCCAGTACCTGGGCGGCGAGATCGAGCTGGAGCTGATCCCGCAGGGCACCCTCGCCGAGCGGCTGCGGGCCGGCGGCGCGGGCATCCCGGCCTTCTACACCCCGGCCGGGGTCGGCACCCAGGTCGCCGAGGGCGGACTGCCCTGGCGCTACGACGGCCGCGGCGGCGTCGCCACGGCCTCACCGCCCAAGGAGGTCCGCGAGTTCGGCGGCACCGCCTACGTCCTGGAACACGGCATCACCACCGACTTCGCGCTGGTGCGCGCGGCCAGGGGCGACCGGCACGGCAACCTCGTCTTCAACAAGTCCGCCCGCAACTTCAACCCGGTGGCGGCCATGGCGGGCCGCGTCACCATCGCCGAGGTGGAGGAACTGGTCGAGCCGGGCGGGATCGACCCCGACCAGGTGCATCTGCCGGGTGTCTTCGTCCAGCGGGTGGTGGCCCTCAGCCCGGAGCAGGCCGCCGACAAGAGGATCGAGAACGTGACGGTGACGCCGGGTCCGCGTCCCGGGAAGGCGGGGCTCTGATGGCCTGGACACGCGACGAGGTGGCCGCCCGCGCCGCCCGCGAACTGCGCGACGGCGAGTACGTCAACCTGGGCATCGGGCTGCCGACGCTGATCCCCAACCACCTGCCCGAGGGCGTCCAGGTCGTCCTGGAGTCGGAGAACGGCATCCTCGGCACCGGCCGCTTCCCGTACGAGGACGAGATCGACCCGGACCTGATCAACGCGGGCAAGGAGACCGTCACCGTCGTGCCCGGCGCCGCGTTCTTCGACTCGGCCCTCTCGTTCGCCATGATCCGCGGCGGCCACATCGACACGGCCGTGCTCGGCGCCATGCAGGTCTCCGAGCGGGGCGACCTCGCCAACTGGGCCGTCCCGGGGCGGATGGTGACCGGCATCGGCGGGGCCATGGACCTCGTGCACGGCGCCCGCCGGGTGATCGTCACCATGACCCACACCGCCAAGGACGGCACCCCGAAGATCGTGGCCGAGTGCGACCTGCCGCTCACCGGAAGGCGCTGCGTCGACCGGATCATCACCGACCTGGGCGTCCTCGACGTCACGGACGACGGCCTGGTCCTCGTCGAGACCGCCCCCGGGGTCGACGCCGCGGAACTCACCGCCCGGACGGCGGCGAAGGTGCGCGTGCGCGAGGACGCCGGGGAAGGCGGCCGGTGACGGCCCTGCCCGGACGGCCGAGACGGCGGACGTGAGGGTCTGCCCCACGACACAGGACCGCCGCGCCCGGTGCGAACCGGCCGCGGCGGTCTCGTATCACGCTGGGGAACCGTCGTCCCGTCGTCCCGTCGGGCCGTCAGTGCCGGGAACGCCGCTCCCGGGACCGACGGCCCCGGGGGGTCACGCGCCCCAGTCGTCGTTGACGGTGACGGCCTCGGCGATGGTGAACCGGCCGCCCGGCAGCGGCGGCACGGTGGGCTCGCCCAGGACGACGACGTGCTTGCCGAACTTGGGGGTCAGCGGGCGCCCGACGTCCCGCTTGAGCCACATGCGCAGCAGGTGCCGGCGGCGCTCCGGCTCGGGGTGGTCGGTGTAGCTGGTGCGCGAGTGCAGGGCGGCGTAGTTGAGCAGCCACTGCACGTCGCCGGGCTGGAAGTCCATGTCGATCGGCAGACCGGACTCCTGCGAGATCTCCTCGAAGAGGTTGATCGCCTCGATCTGGTCGGACGTCAGCTGCGGAACACCGGGGTACTCCTGGGCGCTGAAGATCATCGTGCTGCCGGCGTAGGTGCTGAAGACGCCGTCGACGTAGCTGATGATCGGCGAGCTGTAGGTCAGCTCGGGGGAGTCGGGGTCCTGGCGGCGCCAGTCCCAGTGGTAGGTGTCGAAGAGCCGGGGGGCGAGGTCGGGGCGGCGGCGCAGCATCTCGTTGTAGATGGTGGTGCCGCTGACCAGGCTGGAGGCCCCGCCCTCCTTGGCGCCGTGCAGGCACATGAGGGCGACGACGTCGGAGCTGTCCGAGTGGAACGGCAGCCGGTCCCGCACCCGGGAGGGCAGCGCGCCCTCGTCGTCGAGCGTCTTGTTCGACGTGGCGATGACGTGGTCGAGCAGGTCGCCGCGCTGGTTCTGCCCGATGGGCTGGCCGAGGTGGAGGCTCATCACGAAGAAGACGGCGCCGGCCATGGTGTCGCCGTACTCCTCGGTGCGCAGTCCGCGCACCAGGATGAAGCCGCGGCCGGCGTCCATCTGCCGGGCGCACTCGTCGTTGAGGGCGCGGCAGGCGTCGAAGGGGTAGTCGGCTGCGGTGACGGTCCGCAGGTCGGGGTCGTCGGCGACGAAGCGACGGCCCAGCTCCTCCAGCTCGGTGCGCTCGGCGTCACTGAGGACGTAGATCCAGTCGGTGGACCTGGACAGCTCGTCGCCACGCCAGGCGGACGGTCCGGGAACCTGCTCTACGGGGGCGGTGGTGGTCACGGTGGTGCACTCCTCGCGAAGGTGATGGAAGGCCCTGTCCGATGTCGGTCGGCCATGACGCGCGGACGTGGCGGACGCCGGCGCGGCGGCGGTGCGTCGCGGGGCGACGCGGTACCTCAGAAGGGGGTCTGAGGCACGCCGACGGCCGTGCCGGGGCGCAGTCCTTCCCGGGGCGGGGAGTACCTGAGCGGTTCGTCGTAGGTCCGGCGGCCGGCACACGACACGAGCAAGACGCCGATCAGGGCGGCAGGCTTCACGCGGTCCGTCCTTTCAAGAAGTGCCCTCACCCTAGAAGGGGGTGATATGCCAGTCAATAGACGAGACGACATCTTGGAATGCAGTACGAAGTGGGCTGTGTCACCGGGGAGACCCGCAGGCCGAACGGGACCGCGTGCGGCCCGGGATCCACAAGCCGACCCCACGGGCGCGGTCACGGAAGCCGTACGGCTGCCGGTACCGCCAGGTACTCTCGATCACATCATCAACGCGGCCCGACGGGCTTCCGCTCCACCCCGGTGGAGTCTCGAAGGACATGCCCCCACCCGCACGAGTCATTTCGTGCTGCCTGGGGGAAGTCCTTGCTGTTCCGCGCGTCCGCGAGAACGGTCGCCGTCATGACACTCGACGGTTCGCTGTTTCTGCGCCTCACCGACCAGTTCGTCCACCTGCACGGCTATCGGCCCGGCACCTCGGAAATACGTTCCTGGGAGCGAAGCCTCCCTGTCCTGGCCGCCGCGCTCAACGACGCCGGCCTCGGCGACGTGGAGGTCATGCTGGAGTACTCGCTCCCGCTGAACAGCAAGCGCGCTGACGTCGTGCTGGCCGGAGTGCATCCGGGCACGGGGGAGCCGTCCTACGTCGTGGTGGAGCTGAAGCAGTGGAGCCAGGCACTGCCCCACGAGGACGACCCCACCCTCTGCCACGTCGACGCCTACGCTCATCCGGTCCTCAACCCCGTCGAGCAGGTGCGCCGTTACTGCGAGTACCTCGTCAACTTCAACGGGGCGGTGGCCGAACACGCGGATCGGATGGCCGGAGTGGCGTATCTGCACAACGCCACCGAGTTCGGTGTGAGCGGGTTGAGGGAGATCGAACGTGACGGCAACGGCCTGCTCTTCACCGCGGAACGCCGAGGCGCCTTCCTCGATCACCTTCGTTCGAGGTTGAGCGACAAGCACCCGGGGGCCCGGGCGGCCGACGAACTCCAGGCAGGCGTCACGGCTCCGTCGAAGCAGCTGATGTCCGTGGCGGCTGAGGAGGTGCGTGACCGCACCCAGTTCGTGCTCCTCGACGAGCAGCAGGTCGCGTACCGCATGGTGCTCAACGCGGTGGAGAAGGCGAAGCGCGCCGATCGCAAGGAGGTCGTCATCGTCACGGGCGGCCCCGGCACCGGCAAGAGCGTGATCGCTCTCCAACTGCTCGGCGAGCTCTACCGGCGTGGGGTTTCCGCGCTGCACGCCACCGGCTCGCAGTCGTTCACCAAGACGATGAGGAAGGTCGCCGGCGCCCGCAAGCGTGAAGTGCAGGATCTCTTCAAGTACTTCAACAGCTTCATGACGGCCGAGAAGAACAGCCTGGATGCCGTGATCTGCGACGAGGCACACCGTATCCGGGAGACCTCGGCCAACCGCTACACGCGCGCCGCGCACCGTACCGGCCGCGCGCAGATCGACGAACTCATCGACGTCGCCCACGTACCCGTCTTCTTCCTGGACGAGCACCAGGTCGTCCGGCCCGGCGAGATGGGCACGGTGGCCGAGATCGAGGCGGCGGCGGCGAAGCGGGACATCCCCTGCCATGTCGTCCCGCTGGACGGCCAGTTCCGCTGCGGCGGCAGCGACACCTACCTGCGCTGGGTGGTCCGCCTGCTCGGGCTGGAGCCGGGCGGGCCGGTCGGGTGGGAACCCGACGGTCGCATGCAACTGCTGGTCGCCGACGGCCCGCAGGAGATGGAGGACTTCCTCCAGGCCCGCCGTGCCCAGGGCTACGGCGCCCGTATGTCCGCCGGCTACTGCTGGCGCTGGTCCCCGGAACCCAAGCCCGGCGACCCGCTGTCGCCCGACGTTGTCATCGGCGACTGGGCCCGTCCGTGGAACCTGCGCGGCGATCGTGCCGTCTCCGGCGCACCCCCGGCCGCCCTGTGGGCCACCGATCCGGCGGGCTTCGGCCAGATCGGCTGCGTCTACACCGCCCAGGGCTTCGAGTACGACTGGTCCGGCGTCATCATCGGTCCCGACCTGCTCTGGCGCGGCGACCGCTGGGTCACGGACCGGACGGCGTCCAAGGATCCGGTCTTCAAGAAGTCCACCCCCGACATCGACGTGGACCGCCTGATCCGCAACACGTACAAGGTGCTCCTGACCCGCGGCATGGTCGGCACGGTCGTCTACTCCTCGGACCGGGAAACCCAGGAGAAACTGCGGGATCTGGCGGCTGCTGAGCGGCGTGTCGCAGCCACGACGTGAACGACAGGCCTCAAGGCCGCAGCTTTTCCGCCAACTTGCCCGTGACATGCCATGAGTTGGCGCGTCGGCCTCGCAGGGGTCTCTGCGGTCCCTAAGATCGCCGTACCAATTGCGGCCCGACGGGCTTCCCCTGAGCGAGGACATGCCCCCACCCGCACGAGTCACTCGTGCACTGGGGGAGTCACCTCGTGTCCATGCTCCTGCTGAGGCTGTCGGCGCAGGATCTGCTCACTCTGAACTCGCGGCGCCGGATGGTGCCCCACCTCGCGGCGAGGTGGAAGCACTTCCTTCGTACCGACGCGTCGTTGACCGAGCGTTCCGCCTGGGCGGAGAGCCTGGTGCACCTCGCCGAGGACCTGGTCGCCGCCGATCGCGGGAACGTCGAGATGGTCGTCGAGTGCGCGGCCACGCTCGATGAGACCGACCGCGCCGGGGCCCCGCGGCTCATCGACGTCGTCCTCGTGGGCCACCATCCCGAGGAGAAGGGGCTGTCCGTGCAGCTCGTCGAGCTGAAACGGTGGTCGACGGTGACCCGGGTGGAGCGGGCCACCGCGGACCTGGTGCATGTCCCCGGTATGGGGGAGAAGAAGCATCCCGCGCTGCAACTGCGCGAATACTACGATGCGTTCACGAGTGACAGAGGTCCGCTGTACGGGCTGGACTTCGAGTGCGGCGGCTTCGCCTATCTGCACAATGCCACCGACGCCTCGGTGCTTCCGCTGGTCGGCGTGGACGCACCGACCGGCTCATACGCCCGGGTCTACACCGGCGACCGCCGTGCACAACTGCTGTCGGACCTGCGGAGCAGCTTCGCCGCCGACGGGGCGGACTCGGCGGCCGAGATCCTGTTACGGAGCATGGGCCTGCGCAACACTCCGCTGCTCGACGCCATGATCCGCTCCAGCGGCGCGGACACGGTCTTCACCCTGCGAGGCCGTCAGAAGAAGGTCGCGGACCAGATCCTCGACGCTGCCGCCAAGGTGCTTCCCGATCCCCGTCGGCCCGCGCTCATCCCCGACGAACGACGGGTGGTGTTCCTCGTCACGGGCGGTGCCGGCACGGGTAAGAGCGCCATCGGCCTCCAACTCAAGGCCGAACTGGAGGCCGACGATCGAACGGTCAAGTATGCGAGCGGCAGCAGGGCGTTCAACGGCGCCCTCCAGGAGCATGTCGGCTACGGCGACCGGGAGTTCAGGGAAAGCTTCACCTACTTCAGCAACTTCGTCACCCCGCCCGACCCGCCACTGGACGTACTGATCTGTGACGAGGCCCACCGCCTGCGCGACCGTTCCACCAACCGCTTCTGGAAACCCGAGGACTGGGGCACGAAGCCCCAGGTGGACGAGCTTCTCGACGCCTCCCGGTTGACAGTGTTCTTCCTTGATGAGGGCCAGTCCGTGCGTCCACAGGAGGTCGGCACCGTCGCTCTCGTGGAGGACGCTGCACGGCGCTACGACGCCCAGCTGGTCCGTTACTGCCTGCGGGAACAGTTCCGGTGCGGCGGCAGCGACGCATACATCCGCTGGGTGCGGGGCGCGCTGGGGGTGTCGGACGCGGAGCCGGAGTCGTGGACCCCGGACGGGTTGATGCACGTCGAGGTCGTGGACACCCCCGAGGAGCTCGAGCGGATCATCCGTTCCGAGGCCGGGGCGGGAGCTTCCGCGCGCATGGTCGCCGGATACTGCTGGCCCTGGACGAAACCCCTGGGCAAGGAGAAGCGGCTCGAATCCGACGTCCGGATCGGCGACTGGCACCGGCCGTGGAACGCGGACAGCGATTCCTTCTGTGAGAACAAGACCGTCCCCCCTTCCAAGATCTGGTCCGTGCACGAGAACGGCCTCGGCCAGATCGGCTGTGTGTACACCGCGCAGGGACTGGAGTGGGACTGGTGCGGCGTGATCATGGGCGACGACATGGTGCGCCGGGGCGACCGCTGGGTGTTCCGCCGGGGCAAGGACCGGGAGGACAAGGAGACGGGCGTCAAGCGGGTCGCCGTTCCCGGGTCGTTCGATCCCAAGGTCAAGCCGAAGAGCGTGGACGACGACGAGTTCGCCCGCCTCGTCCGGCACGCGTACCACGTGCTGATGACCAGGGCGAGCCGGGCGACCGTGCTCTACTCCACGGACGAGGAGACCCGGAACTACCTGAAGGGACTCGTCGGAGACGTCGCGATCCACGGCCTGCGACCCACCTGGGAGAACCTGCCGGAGCAGGCGCGACAGCCACATCTGCCCCGTCCTGCCCGAGGGCGGCGCCGCCGCAGGAAGAGTCAGAAGAAGGACGCCCCACCCGGAGACATGCATCTCTTCTGACATGAGGACCAGCACATGGAGTGGCGGGCTCTCCCAAGCCCGCCACCTGCCGGTCAGCTGACCAGGCGCGCTGCCTCGGTCAGGGCCGTCACCAACAGGTTGATGACGACGCCCACCGTGACGTCGACCAGAATCTGACGAATCCGGTCACGACGTGCAGGCTTGTACTCGACGGGGTTCATCGGTTTCCACTCCAGAGCGTGAGCTGGGAATGGCAGGGATCGCCCTACCGGGCATCCGCAGTCACACCGCGTACAGGACGCGGTGGAGACCACTCGTCGCTCATCGCCGAGAACCGGCACCTGGAACACCGCCGACGTACCCTCCGGGAAGGTGCGCAGCGGGTAACCACGTTAGTGCACACACCGGTTGACGGAGATCGATTTTGGACGCGGTGGAGTTCGCGCGTTTTCGCCCGAAGGGGCAGTCGAGGCTGCAGAGTATGGGTGGTCTGCGCATGACAGGCCGCCGGATTCAGGCGATAAACCGGGAATGCTCCCTGGTTCCGTCCTACACCGTCTCTTTTTATGTCACATACAGCCACTAGGATCGGTGTCGAGGGTCTGATCACGGAAACGGCGGCCCTTGCGAGACACGAGAAGCGGGGAACAGGCATGCGGGAAGGCCGGTGGGTCACGGTCACCGAGTCCGAGTTCGATCATGAACGCCGCGGCCTGGAGGCGATCCGGGAGAAGCTGCCGGACTCCGACCCCTGGCGCGCCTGGTCGAACTTCACCTTCACCGCGAACACCGGCCACGTCCGCGAGGTCGACCTGCTGGTCGTCGCCCCCGGCGGCGCCTGCATGATCGAGCTGAAGGACTGGCACGGCTCGGTGACCGCCGAGAACGGCACCTGGGTGCAGACCATGCCCGGTGGCCGTCGCCGTACGCACGGCAACCCGCTGCACCTGGTCAACCGCAAGGCCAAGGAACTCGCCGGCCTGCTCGCGCTGCCCGGCCACAAGCGGGTCTGGGTCGCCGAGGCCGTCTGCTTCACGGACAACGGTCTCCGGGTACGACTGCCCGCCCACGACCAGAACGGCGTCTACACCGTCCACCAGCTGGTCGAGATGCTCAAGCAGCCCCCGAACGACGAGCGACGCCGTATCACCGCGATCGCGTCGCGCGAGATCGAGGCGGCCCTCAAGAACATCGGCATCCGCAAGAGCGACGCCCAGTACAAGGTCGGCCCGTACGAGCTGGAGCGGAAGTCCTTCGACTCCGGCCCCACCTGGGCGGACTACCTCGCCCGCCACAGCGACCTGCCCGAGGCCGCCCGCGTCCGCATCTACCTCAGCGAACGCGGCTCCGACGCCTCCCTGCGCCAGTCCGTCGAGAACGCCGCCCGCCGTGAGGCCGCGGTGCTCGGCCGCTTCAAGCACCCGGGCGCGGTCGAACTCAAGCAGTACTTCCCCTCCGGCCACGCCGCCGGCCCCGCCCTGATCTTCGACTACCACCCGGCCACCCTCAAACTGGACGAGTACCTGGTCCAGTACGGCGAGAAGCTGGACATCCTCGGCCGGATGGCGCTGGTCCGCCAGCTCGCCGAGACCATGCGCTCCGCGCACTCCAGCCGCATCCACCACCGGGCGCTCGCCGCCCGCTCCGTCCTCGTCGTCCCCCGGCCGCGCGGCGGCAAGGGCCGGGCCGTGGGGGAGGAGGCCGCCTGGCTCACCCCGCAGCTGCAGATCTCCGACTGGCAGATCGCCACCCAGCGCAGCGGCGACTCCTCCCAGGGCCAGGGTCAGGGCATGACCCGCTTCGCGCCGACCGCCCTGTCCGTGACGCACCTGGCCGACGACGCCGACGCCTACCTCGCCCCCGAGCTGACCGCCCTCAACCCCGACCCGGTCTACCTCGACGTGTACGGCCTCGGCGTCCTCACCTACCTGCTGGTCACCGGCAAGGCCCCGGCCGCCAGCCAGGCCGAGCTGCTGGCGCGCCTGGAGGCGGGCGAGGGGCTGCGCCCCAGCTCCCTGGTGGACGGCCTGTCCGAGGACGTCGACGAGCTGGTGCAGGCCGCGACCGCCTACCGGCCCGGCCAGCGTCTCTCCAGTGTGGCCGAGTTCCTGGAGCTGCTGGAGGTCGTCGAGGACTCCCTGACCGCCCCGGCCCAGTCGGCCACCGGCACGGAAACGCCCGGCGAGGAGGACGAGCCGCCCGCCGACAAGGATCCGCTGGAGGCCGTCGCCGGTGACGTGCTCGCCGGCCGCTGGGAGATCCGCCGCCGCCTCGGCACCGGCTCCACCAGCCGCGCCTTCCTCGTCCGCGACCTCCAGGCGGAGGCCCACAGGACCCGCTCGCTGGCCGTCCTGAAGGTCGCCCTCTCCAACAATCGGGGCGAGATCCTGGCCCGCGAGGCCGAGGCGATGGGCCGCCTGCGCCCCCACTCCGGCATCATCCGCCTCGTCGAACCCGAGCCGCTGCACATGGGCGGCCGTACGGTCCTGGTGCTGGAGTACGTCGGCGACGAGCGCGACGAGGGCGGTCTGGGCACCGAGGCGGCCGGCGGTCGCCCGCGCCGCCGCGAGGAGACCGTCGCCCGCCAGCTCCGTGAGAACGGCCGTCTCCAGGTCGACCAGCTGGAGGCGTACGGCGACTACCTCTTCGGCGCCGTCGACTTCCTGGAGGGCGAGGGCGTCTGGCACCGCGACATCAAGCCGGACAACATCGCCATCCGCGTCCGCCCCAACCGCACCCGCGAACTCGTCCTCATCGACTTCTCCCTCGCCGGCTACCCCGCGAAGAGCACCGACGCCGGCACCGACGGCTACCTCGACCCCTTCGTCGACGTCATCACCCGCGGCTCGTACGACTCGCACGCCGAGCGGTACGCCGTCGCCGTCACCCTGCACCAGATGGCCTCCGGCGAGCTGCCCAAGTGGGGCGACGGCAGCGTCCTGCCCCGCATGACCGACGCGAAGGAGTGGCCGTACCCGACCATCGCGGCCGAGGCCTTCGACCCGGCCGTACGGGACGGACTGGTCTCCTTCTTCCAGAAGGCTCTGCACCGCGACGCCGGGAAGCGGTACCCCGAGCTGAAGCCGATGCGGGACGCCTGGCGCAAGGTATTCCTCGACGCGTCCCAGACGGTCCCGTCCAGCCACCGCACCCGCGCGTCGGCCCCGGCGGCCACGACGACGGGGGAGGCGCTGCCCGCCGAGGGCACCGCCGCCGCGGCGATCGCGGACGCCGAGCCGGAGAGCGCCGAGCAGCAGCGGAACCGGCTGGCCGCCGAGGTCACGCGGGATACTCCGCTGACCGTCTCCGGTCTTACGCCGGCCGCCCAGTCGTTCCTGTACGGCCTGGGCATCACGACGGTCGGCGAACTGCTGGACTACAGCCGCCGCAAGCTCGTCAACGCACCTGGACTGGGTGCCAAGACCCGCAACGAGGTCCAGCAGCGGCAGCGCGAATGGGGCGAGTTGCTGCGCGAGGCGCCGGTGTCCCCGCTGACGGCGAAGGGGCGGGCGGAGGCCAAGGAGGAGCTGGACCAGCTCACCGCTGCCGAGTCAGCCCTGGTGGGCCACCTCGCGACGGGCGAGTCGGCGGGCACGCTGCCTGCCCGCACACTGCGCTCGGTCAGCCTCGACACCCTCGCCACCGTCTTCGTGCCCGCCGTCAACAACAACGGCTCCAACCGCAACAAGGCGGAGATGGTGCGGCTGCTGCTGCGCCTGCCCGACGAGCACGGCGGCCTGCCGGACATCGGCGTCTGGCCGAAGCAGAAGGACGTCGCCGACGGGCTCGGGCTGAGCCACGGCCGTATCCCGCAGATGCTCAAGGAGGAGCGCAAGCGCTGGAAGGCGGAGCCCGCCGTCCAGGCGCTGCGCGAGGAGATCGTCGGCCTGCTGGTGAGCATGGGCCGGGTCGCCTCGGCGGTGGAGATCGCCGACGCCCTGGCGGTCCGTCGCGGTACGCATCTCGCGGGGCGTGAGCAGCGGCGGGCGATGGCGCTTGCGGCCGTACGGGCCGTGGTGGAGGTCGAGCAACTGGTCCCGCAGGAGGCGGAGTTCCAGCACCAGCCCAACCGCAAGGCCACGGACGAGTCCCTGGGAGCGGGCCTGCTCGCGCTCGATGTCCGGGAGACCGACGGCCCGGACACCCCGACCGCGCCGGGCCTGCTGGAGTACGCGACTCGTCTCGGCAAGACGGCTGACCGACTCGCCAGGCTGGACACCCTGCCGACGGCGGCGACTGTGCTGGCCGAACTGGGCGCGCTGACGGTGCCCCCAGGGGCGGTGGAGTGGGACGAGCGCCGGATGGTTGAGCTGGCGGCTGCGGCGTCGGTGAACGCCGCGGCGACTCCGCGTCTGGAGATCTACCCGCGTGACTTGTCGTTGGTCCGGGCGTTGCGGCTGACGCAGGCGGGGCTGGTCCGCCGGACTCAGGGTATGCCGGAAGGACAGCAGCCAGGCTTGACCGGCGAAGCCGTGCACGAGCGGGTCCGTGCTCGCTTTCCTGAGCTGGTCGTGGTCGATGGGCGAGGTGGTGCCTCGCATGAGCTGCCGACTGGTGGTCCGCTCACCAAGGCCCTGCGCGACGCGGGATTCGACCTGTCGCTCAGCATGCACGAGCGCGAGGGTGTGCTGCGGTACCTGCCGACACGGGTGGACGACACGTCCAGCTACCTCACGACGGGCGCGTGGCGGCAGTCGACGCGTACGGGCGCGGTGACGCGGTACGCCGACGACCCACAGCTCGCGGGCGCGGTGAGTGCGGAGGAACGGCTGCTGGCGTCGGCTTGGCGGGACGGTTACCGGGTGCTGACCGTACGGCAGCAGTTGGTGCGGGACGCGGTACGGGAGCTGGGGACCGAGCGGCTGGGCGCGGACGCGCTGTCGGTGACGGAACTGTTCCTGGAGGCTCTGCACGCTCAGGTCACGCCGGGGACCAAGCCGACCTGGGAGACCCTGCTCAAGGCGGACGCGGCCGAGCCCGGCTCGAAGGGCGCGGTGCGGTTCGCGGAGTACGTGCGGACGGCGTGGGGCGCGGTGGAGCCCCGGGTCGCGGAGCTGCTGGGTGACCGTGGCGGGGCCGGGGCCGGTCCTGTGCTGCTGACGGAGGCCGGGGTGTTCGCGCGGTACGACGCGATGGGCGTCCTGGACCGGCTGGCATCGGCGGCCCGGCGGGGCGGGCGGGGGCTGTGGCTCCTGGTCCCGCAGAGCGACCCCTCGCGCGAGCCGAGGCTCGGGCAGGTGGCCGTGCCGTACCAGGCCGGCCTGGGGGAGTGGATTCAGCTTCCGGACACGTGGGTGGGCAACGCCCATCGGGGGTCCGGTGACGTTGTGGCAAGTGCCAGTGGTGTCGAGGGAGACGCGAAGTGATCGACCGCAAGGCTCTGTTGAACGATCTGAAGCAGCAGGTCAAGGCGGTCGAGACCGACCTCGGGCGACAGGTGAAGGCGCTGGGGGACGTTGGTGCGCGCCTGAGGGCCGAGTACGACCAGGCGCGCAAGCTGGGGCGTACGGCGGCGACGTGGACCTCGTGGCTGGACGACCGGGTCACGCAGGTCGCGGTGGCGTGGGTGCTGGGGACCGTGTTCGTCCGGTTCTGCGAGGACAACCGGCTGATTCCCGAGCCATATCTGACGGGGCCGGACGGGGATCGGCGGGAGCTGGCGGAGTCTCGGTACGACGCGTATGTGGAGGCGGACGAGGACCCGACGTACCGGGGGTGGCTGGAGAAGGCTTTTGAGGAGCTGGGGCAGGGGCAGGCTGGTCGGCTGCTTTTCGACAAGCGGCACAACCCGCTGTACCAGGTTCCGCTGTCGCATGATGGTGCGCGGGAGTTGGTTGAGTTCTGGCGGGGGAGGGATGAGGGGGGTGTCCTCGTCCACGACTTCACCGACCCGCTGAACGAGGACGGCACGGAGGGGTGGGACACCCGGTTCCTGGGGGACCTGTACCAGGACCTGAGTGAGGCTGCGCGGAAGACATATGCGCTGCTCCAGACACCGGAGTTCGTGGAGGAGTTCATCCTCGACCGGACGATGAATCCTGCGGTGCGGGAGTTCGGGTACGAGGAACTGAAGATGATCGACCCTACGTGTGGGTCGGGGCACTTTGTGTTGGGGGCGTTTCGGCGGTTGGTGCGGTTGTGGGGGGAGGGGCAGCCGGGGAAGGATGTTCATGAGCGGGTTGCGGCCGCACTGAGGTCGGTGCACGGTGTCGATGTCAACCCGTTCGCGGTGGCTGTTGCGCGGTTCCGGCTGCTGATTGCGGCGATGGCGGCGGGTGGTGTGCGGACGTTGGGGAAGGCGGCGAAGTACGATTGGCAGGTATCTCTGGCGGTTGGGGACTCACTGATCAAGTCCCGTCGCTCCCAGCAGGGCAACCTGTTCGGCGAGGCGGACGAGGACTTCGTGGATGAGTTGGCGGAGTTCAAGTACGCCACAGAGGACGTGCAGGATTACCCGAATATCCTGAGGTCGGGACGGTATCACGTGGTCGTGGGGAACCCACCGTACATCACGGTAAAGGACAGCAAGCTCAACGAGCTTTACCGGGATCTTTATCCGGCGTGTGCGGGCGCCTACGCGCTCTCGGTTCCGTTTGCCCAGCGGTTCTTCGAACTCGCCAAGCGTGGGGATATTGAAGGACGAGGCTTTGGCCTGGTTGGACAGATCACCGCTAACTCCTTCATGAAGCGTGAGTTTGGGGCCAAGCTCATCGAGGGCTACTTCGGGCACGCGGTTGAACTGACCGAAGTCATTGACACATCGGGTGCGCACATTCCGGGACACGGGACGCCGACGGTCATCCTGGTTGGCAAGCAGAGGGGCGGGGACGCGCGATCGGCAGTGATCCGGACCGTTCGTAGCGTGCAGGGAGAGCCTGCCACGCCGGAGAGCGGGGAGGAAGGTCTGGTTTGGCGGGCGATTGTTGAACAGATCGACAAGCCGGGCTCAGTTGGCCAGTGGGTGTCCGTGGACGACCTGGACCGCAAGAAGTACTTCGGTAAGCAGCCATGGATTCTTGCCGACGGCGGCCTCGAAATGGTCGAGCAGCTCGAGTCGTCGGGCATTCGAACTCTCGCCAGCGCCATCGATGTGATCGGCAGAACGACACACACTGGCCTGGACCCCGCTTATTTCCTTTCCGAGTCGGCTGCCACGACCCGTGGCATCGCTGACCATTGCGCCCCAGCCGTTCTGGGCGATGGGGTCCGCGACTACTCTGTTGAGGCGCCGGACACAGCCTATATGCCCTATGACAGTCAGGGTGACCCTCGTGAGCTTGGTCTACGTGAAGCGTCGTTCCTCTGGCCTAACAGGACTGTGTTGCGGCGGAGAGTTGACTTCGGGCATACGCCCGAGCAGCGTGGGCTGCGTTGGTTCGACCACAGCATGTTCTTTCCGAAGCGGTTCAGAGCACGGTTCTCCATGCCATTCGCCTTCGTGGCAACCCACAACCACTTCGTGCTGGACCGGGGCGGGAAGGTGTTCAACCGTTCGGCGCCGGTGGTCACGCTGCCAGAAGGGACTAGCGAGGAGGACCACTTGCGGTTGCTCGGGCTGCTCTGCAGCTCCACGGCTGGGTTTTGGCTCAAGCAGGTAAGCCAAGGTAAGGGCGGCAGCGGACTGGGACGTGGGATTCAGAGCGAAGCCTGGGAGGAACGCTACGAGTTCACTGGGTCCAACCTAGACGACTTCCCTCTCCCCGCCACCTACCCAACCGACGTCGCCGCTTCCCTAGATGCCCTCGCCCAGCAAAGTGCCTCTGCGAGCCCCGCAGCTGTGGCTGCCAAAGAGACGCCCACCGCCATCATTCTCCGCGAAGCCCGTGCTACTTGGCACTCCACTCGCGCCCGCATGATTGCTCTCCAAGAAGAATTGGACTGGCAGGTCTACTCTCTTTACAACCTCCACTCTGAAGATCTCCGTGTCTCCGAAAATCCCGAAGACCGCAACATCCACGAACTCGCCCTCGGTGAGCGGGCCTTCGAGATTCTCCTCGCGCGCCGAGTAGCCGCTGGCGAGGCCAGCGGCGAGTGGTTCAAGCGGCACAACTCCACCCCCATCACCGAGATCCCCGCCCGATGGCCCGCCCCCTACCGCGAGATCGTCCAGAAGCGCATCGACGCTATCGAGTCGAACCGTGCCATCGGCATGGTCGAGCGTCCCGAGTACAAGCGTCGCTGGTCCACTGAGGGATGGGATGCCCTCCAGGAGAAGGCCCTCCGCTCCTGGTTGCTTGACCGCATGGAGAACCGCGACCTCTGGTTCGACGAGAACGGTCAGCCCACCATCCTCACCCTGGCACGCCTCGCCGACGTCCTCTCCCGAGACGAGGACTTCGTCTCCGTCGCCAAACTCTACGCGCCCCGTAAGGAGCTCGCGAAGGTCATCACTGAGCTGATCACCGACGAGCACGTGCCGTTCCTCCCCGCCCTGCGCTACAAGCCCTCCGGCCTCAAGAAGCGCGGCGACTGGGAAGAGGTATGGGACCTCCAACGCAAGGAGGACGCGGCACTCGACGAGCCCGCCAAGCGGAAGATCCGGGACTCCATCCCCGTGCCGCCGAAGTACACCTCGGCCGACTTCCTCCGCGCCTCCTTCTGGAAGGCGCGCGGCAAGCTCGACGTGCCCAAGGAGCGGTTCGTCTCCTACGGGCAGACCAACGCCGCCACCCCCGAGCTGTACGGTTGGGCTGGCTGGGACCACCGGGAGCAGGCGCAGGCGCTCGCCACGTACTTCACCAACACCGCTCTGTCGACCGAGGAGATCACGCCGTTCCTCGCCGGCCTGCTGGAACTCCAGCCGTGGCTATCCCAGTGGCACAACGAGTTCGACATGCTCTACAGCGGCTCCCCGGCGGACTTCTTCGCCGGATACCGCCAGCAGAAGCAGGGCGAGCACGGACTCACCGACGACGACCTCCGTAACTGGCGCCCCCAGGCCGCAACTCGTGGCCGCCGCGTCGCAGTGAAGAAGTAGCCGTAACCGAATCGGTGTTGTGCTCGTACGCCGATGCCGAGTCTGCAGGACGGGGGGCCACCGGGTGAATGACCGGGTGGCCTCCGGTCGGTACACGCAGCTCGGCCCAGATGGTCTTACCAGGGGTGGCCGGGCGAGAGGTGACACCCCAGTCATCCGCGAGGGCGGCGACGAGGTGGAGGCCGCGGCCCGACTCGGACAAGGAGTCGGGAATCGAGGTAGTGGGTGAGGGCTGTTTCTCGGCGCGGGTGTCTGTCACCTCGATGCGGAAGCTGCCCTCAGCCAGCGTGAGTTGGATATGGAAGTCCCGGCCGGGGACATGCCCGTGCCGTACGGCGTTGGCAGTCAGTTCGGCCGTGATGAGGGTGAGCGTCTCGTTGACCGGGGTGGTGTAGGGGTGGCCCCAGTCGTTCAGGCGGTGGGAGACGAGTCGGCGGGCGAGGCGGGCGCCGCGCGGGGTTGAGGTGAAGCGCATGGTGAACTCGTGTTCGGGAGTGAGGTGCTGCGGCATATGCCCGTTCGGGGGAGTTGCTGACTTCATGCGGTCAACGGTCGCGGACTGTCCGTAGCGTTGACCAGGAGCGACGCGTTGACGGGTGCGGGCTGTACACGTGGGCGGTGCGCTTGTAGGTGGTGTCGGGCGTGACCGGTATCCGGGCCGTGCGTTGGCCGGACGGGGTCCGCTGACTGTGATGGCCGTACGGGAGGAGCTGCGGCGTGGACGACGGGGTTCAGCAGTCGGAGTACGAGTTCGGCGCGGGCATGTTGTGCATGTTCGGGCGGCAGCTGAAACTGTTCAGGGAGCGAGTGGGGATGGACCGGGCGGGACTCGGGTCGCTGACCGGGTACTCGTCCTCGACCATCGCGTCGTTCGAGCAGGGGAGACGTATTCCGCCGCCGAAGTTCATCGACAAGGTGGATGAAGTGCTCGAGGCAGGTGGGGTGTTGAGCGCTGGCAAGGAGGAAGTGGCTCGGGCTCAGTATCCGGCGTTCTTTCGGGATGCAGCCAAGTTGGAGGCCGAGGCGATTGAGTTTCATGTGTATGACACTCAGTTGGTCAACGGCCTGTTGCAGACTGCGAACTACGCGCGAGCGGTGTTCGCCATGTGGCAGCCGCTGCTCGATGAAGCGCTCATCGAGCAGCGGGTCGCCGCACGACTGGCACGGCAGGAGATCTTCACCCGGCACCCGGCGCCGCATCTGAGCTTCGTGATCGAAGAGGCTGTCTTGCTTCGGCCGCTCGGCGGAAAGGCTGTCTGGCGAGGCCAGTTGGAGCACCTCATGTTGATCGCCGAGAAGCGCAACGTTGTGATTCAGGTGATGCCTTTGTCCCGTCAGGAACATGCGGGACTCGCTGGCGCGTTCACCCTGATGGAGACCAAGGATGGGCGCAGGATCGCGTACACGGAGGTACAAGGCGACAGCCGTGTCCACACGGAGCGTGTCAAGGTGCGAGCGCTTGAGCGTACGTACGGGATTCTTCGCGCGCAGGCCCACACTCCGACAGAATCACTGGCGTTGATCGAGAAGCTGCTGGGAGAGAGATGAGTGGGGAAAAAGGCAGGTCTGCCTCCGATGGCCTGGGGTGGTTCAAGAGCAGTCACAGCGCTGGTGACGGAGGCCAGTGCGTTGAGGTTGCGGCTGGGATAGGCACGGTCCACGTCCGAGACTCAAAGGACACAACCCGCGCCGCACTCGCCGTAGACCCCACGGCGTGGACCACGTTCGTAGAGTTCGCTGCACACTGACATACGCAGGGCCCTCGACATCCGCGTGCTGGCCGAGGGCCCTGTATGTCGCTCAAGCGGGTAACCAGACCCTTTCGCGTCGGCGCCAGGGCCGTCTCCCAAGTCCAGTCAATGACCTGTCAACGCAGCTTGAGATCCCGGAGAGGGAAACAGCGCTGGCGGTTCCCTCAGAGCTGTTCGAGCACCTCGCGAAGGACGGCCTGCCGACCGGGGAGGCAGCCTTATCGAGGACCTGATCATGATCCTCACGCCGGGCGGTACGTTCGTCGTCCAGGACCGGGAGGTCACCGTCCCCGAGACCCTGGCGCAGATGGAGATTCCGGACTACGAGACCGCGGTCGAGGTCCCCAAGCCCGCGAGCACCGCCCTACTGGAGGAACCGCGTGGAGCTGATCTCCAGCGCCGAGCGCAACCAGCTCTTTGAGAGCTTCGCGCAGGACGCATTCCATCTGGAGCTGAGGGACGACTACTCCGTCCCCGACGAGGCCAGTCCCTTCACGAGCTGGCTCCGCGGCGAGAGCGTCGACTACTCCTACATGGAACCGTGGACGCAGCTCATCAGGCGCGTCATCGGCGCAGGGAAGACGGTCCGACGCGTCCGCGTGGTGACCGAGCCCCACACCCCCTACATCCGAGGGGAGCACGCCACCACCGTCCTCAACGAGGAGGCCGGCGAGGAGATCCGCTGGCTGCCCCGACACCGCCTGCCTGAGCACGTCACCCTTCCCGTGGGTGGAAACGACTGGTGGCTGTACGACAACCGCCTCCTCGCGGTGGGGCACTTCGACTCAGACGGCAGAGTGCTCGGGTCGGAGATCGTCCAGGAACCGGACACCGTGGCCGAGTGCGTGCGCCTGCGGGATCTGCTGTGGGCCGCCGCCGTTCCCCACCCCGAGTACAAGCCCTGACCGACCCAAGCACCCGATCGGCGAACCGTGGTCATCCAGCGGGATGCCTGGACGATCTTCGTCTCGCATGCCAAGCAGACGTAGTGGCATGCATGTTCATGGTTGATCATCATGTGTGCCGACTACGACGGCGCCTTCGGTGAGGGCGGCTGCCGCGCCCGTGGCATCGTTCACCCGACCGTGCTGAACGTGCCGTTCGCGGCCTCTGTAAAAGAGGCACGCGGTCAGGGCCTTTCGGTGGGCATGTGATCGTCGAGGGTCCTGCGCGTGTCCGTCGCTGTGGCACCTTCAGCAGTCCTCGCGCCCTACTCGCCGAGCACGAGTCTCGGCGGAGGGCGTTTTCCGGGTGAAGTCGACATCGTGACGGGACCCGTCCCACACGCCACCCTCACTCGCATAACGAGGTCCCAACAGAGCTGACAAGTAAGGCCTTTGGGGCGCGGAGCTACTGTAGGTTCCTGCCATGAAACAGGGTAAAGAGGTCGAGAACCCCGATTCGCGCTTCTCCGCGGTGCTGCTGGCGGCAGCGAAGCTCCCGGGCGTGCGTATCCATAGGGAGGCGTACCTCCGCAGTGCGTTGGCTCGCCATTGCTCCGAGGAGGACATCCGAAGAGCGATAGAAGAGACCCCCGCTGCGGCGGGCATCAGCGTCGAGATTCTCGACAAGGTGGCCAACGACTCCATCCGCTACGAAACAGCCAAGGTCAGCGCCCTCTCCGCCGCCGCCGGCATACCCGGCGTCTTCGCGCTTCCCGCCACTGTGCCTGCGGACGTGGCCCAGTACTTCGGCCACATGGTGCGCATCGCGCAGAAACTCGCGTACCTCTACAGCTGGCCCGATCTGTTCTCCGAGGACGGCGACGACCTCGACGACGCGACCATGGGAGTGCTCACGCTGTTCTTCGGCGTGATGTTCGGCACCCAGTCGGCGAACGCGGCCGTGGGGAAGGTCGCCGGGATGATGTCGAAGGAGGTCGCCAAGAAGCTGCCCCAGAAGGCGCTGACCCAGGGTGTCGTCTACCCGATAGTGAAAAAGGTCGCGGCATACCTCGGCGTGCAGATGACGAAGCAGTCGTTCGCGAAGACCGTCTCGAAGGCCATACCCCTCGTAGGGGCCGCTGTCTCCGGCGGACTCACTTTCGCGACCTACCTTCCGATGGCCAAGAGGCTCAAGAAGCACCTCGCCAGCCTGCCGTTGGCGGAACCGTCGCACCGGGTGGTGGACGGGGAAGTCCTGGTCGGCGAGGTCGTGGAAGTCGTCGAAGACCAAGGGCCTTCCGCCACGGCGCACGCTGAACAGCACGGCGCGGACACCACCGCCGTCAAGATGGAGCAGTGATCGCCCCGGACTGACGACGACGGCGCGACGTACCTCCGGCGGCCCTGTGTGCTGACACTGCGTCGGCTCTAGAGTTGTAGCCCGGGTCGGATCGTGGGAGGGGAGAGGATGGACGCGGAGATCACCCTTTTAGCGGGCACCGCCGGGACGACGGTCGCGACGCTGCTGGCGTCCGACGCGTGGAACGGTGTGCGGAACGGGGTGCTCGCGTTGTGGCGACGTGCCCGTCCGGACCATGAAGGGGACGTGGCCGCCCAGCTCGACGCGTCGCGTCGGGACCTCCTGGACGCGCAGGCCGACGGTGATGGGGAAACCGAGCGGGAGATCGCGATGGAGTGGCGGGGCCGCTTTCGTCGTCTCCTGGTCGCCCACCCGGAGCTGGCGGTGGAACTGCGTTCTCTGCTTACCGAACTCGCCCCCGAGGCACCCGCCACCGTGACCGTCACCCAACGCGCGACCGCCTCCGGCAGCGCACGCGTCTACCAGGCCGGCCGCGACCTCAACGTCGACCAGCGGTGACCGGCCGTAACGAGGGTCGGGCCGCTGATCAAGGGCGCGTCTACCAGGCTTCCGGCGATCAGCACATCATCGAGCACCACCATCACGGAGCCGCCTGGACCGGCCCGGACTCGGTGCGGCGTCCGCCCGTCGGCCGGGCACCGGCGATTCTCCGGGATCGCAGCGAACTCGTCGGACGGCTGAAGGAGGCGGTGACCGAGGGCGCCGGAAACACCGTGTTCGTCCTGCATGGCCTGGGAGGCTGCGGCAAGACGGCCGTGGCGTGCGCACTCTTCGAACACGCCACCCGAGAAAGTGGTCGGCTGGGCTTGTGGGTCAATGCCGCCGATCAGGCATCCCTGCGGGCCGGGATGCTCGCGGTGGCCGCCGACCGCGGTGCCAGGGACGGTGAGCTGATGGCCGCACGCAACGGCCTGCGCGCGGCCGCAGACCTGGTCTGGGATCATCTCGACCGGTCCGACCTGCCGTGGCTCCTGGTGCTGGACAACGCGGACGACCCGGCGGTGCTGCGGGACGGCGGGTGGCTGCGCACCAGCCCGCGCGGAACCGTCGTCGTGACCACACGGCAGGCCGCCGGCCACTGGTGGCCCGCCGCCGAGTTGCTGCACGTAGGTGTCCTGCCGCGTGAGGACGCGGCCCAGGTCCTGTCCGATCTGGCCCCCGGAACGGGTTCCGCCGAGGACGCGGCCGCCATCGCCGACCGTCTCGGCCGCCTGCCGCTCGCCCTGACCCTGGCCGGCGGGTTCCTGGCCCACCAGGTGATCGATCCCTGGACGATGGAGGAGTACGGGCGTCGTCTGCGGGAGCGTCCGGATCCCATCGAACTGATCGACCGGGGCGCCACCGGCGCGGGCGACGACTCGCGCCATCTGGTCAGCGGAACGTGGCAGCTCTCGCTGAACTCGCTCGTCGGGCAGAGCCTGCCCGAGGCCGTCACCCTGCTCCGTCTGCTGGCCTGCTGGTCGAACGATCCGCTGCCCCTGTCGCTGCTCGCCGACGCCCGGCTCGACCTGCCCCTGCCCGCCGACCGGATGGAACTGGCGCTTCGGGGACTGCTCAACCACTCGCTCACCGAACTCGTTCCCGGTGACATCCGCTGCCTGCGCACGCACGGGGTGCTGCTCGACAGCGTCGCACGCGTCACCCCGGCCGACGAACGCGACCGGCTCGCTGCCGCGGCGGCCGGGCTCCTGCTGCGTTCCCTGCCCGCCTCACCGGAACGCGGTCTGCGTGACGACCGACTCACGGGCCTGGCCCCACATGTCCTGGCGCTGCTTCGCCGCGTGGCCACCTGGCCCGAGATCGCGGTCGGCACCGCCGAGTCCGCTGCCACCTGCGCCCTGCGTCTGGTGACGGCCCAGCATCGTTCCGGGGACTACGCGTCTGCGCTGGCCGCGGCTGAACAAGCGACGGATCTCGTGCGACGGCGACTGGGCGACGACCACGTCCTGGTACTGCGCCTGCGGCAGCGGATCGGGAAGGCGACCGACCGTCTGGGACGTCTGGAGGAGGCGGCGAATCTCCACCGTGAACTGCTCGACGACCTCGAACGGGTCTGCGGCTCCGAGGCATCGGACACCCTGACCACCTGCCTCCACCTGTCCCGCCCGCTGACCTGGATCGACCGGTCCGCGGAAGCGGTGCAGCTGATGCACCGGGCGGCGGCGGGCCGGGCCGCGCTGCTGGGCCCGTGGCATCCGCTGACGCTGGAGGCGAGGGCGTGTCTGCTCGAACTGCCTCCAGGGCCCGACCAGGACCGTGAGGCACCTGCGGGACGGGGCCTGGTCACCGACTGCCGCCGTGAGCTGGGCGCCGACCACCCGATCACGCTGTCGGCCGAAGTCAACTGCGCGGGGGCGCTGTTCAACACCGGACAGCACTCCGAAGCACTGCCGTTGGCCCGCCGTGCGCTGGCGGCACACGAACACCGCTTCGGAACGGACTACCCCATCACGTTGGCGGCACGAAGCCTGCTCAGCAGCGTCCTGCACGCGGTCGGCGAGTACCGGGAAGCAGTCGAACAGGCGGAGATCGTCCGAGAATGGCGCGAGCGGGTACTCGGTCCGGAGCACCCGTGGACGACGGTGATCCGGGACAAGCTCGCGCGGTACCGGAGTTCCCTGGCGGAGGCGACGCCACCCGACCTGACCTGACCCGCGGCGTTCGGGGTCCGTTTCAGGATGCGGAGTCCGCCACCGGTGCGGACTCCGTGATCCACACGGGCCCGTCCCCGCACATCACCTTGATTCCATCCGCGGGCCGCAACGACGTACGCAGAACCTCCAGCCGACGGTCAGCCACCACGGCAACCGGGCCGGATCGTCCGGAACTGCCGAACCTGATGGCGCGCACCTGGTTGTGGATCTCTTCCCTGGCCGTGCTCCAGTCGATCCGGGAGAACTCGGGTTCCATCCACCCCGCGTACGTGGCCGCCGCCTCCTCCTGCGGTGCACCGGGAGAACCGGTTACGGCCTGAGCGAGCGCGAGAGGCAGAAGCCGCTCGATGTATCGGTCGACCTCCTCCCACAACAACCGGGGGACGACATCGTCTCCCAGCGCGATCCCGGCCTCCTGAGCCAGGACCCCACCGGAGTCGAATTCGCTCTCCATCCAGTGGACGCTGACACCGATTTCCCTGTCGCCGTTCCTGATCGCCCAGTTGACCGGAAGAGGGCCTCGGTATTTCGGCAGCATCGACGTGTGCACGTTGATCGCACCCAGATTCGTCGCCCGCAGGACCGCCGACGGCAGTTTCCAGGGGAAGCCGTAGCAGACGATGAGATCGGCCCGATATCCCTCGACGAGGTGCGGCAGCATGCTCTTCCGGCCCGGAATCAGCAGATCCGTCCCGTCCGGCAGCGCGTCGACGATCTGGCCCACGACGTCGCCCGCACCGGGGCGGGTCGGCCCGCCCGGCCGCAGCGACCGAGCGTGCAGATAGGCGACGGGCTCGTGCCCGGCCCGCTCACACACACCGTGGAGGAGGGCGAACCCCTGTGCGGAGTATGAGATCAGGATGATGCGCATATGTCTCCTCCGAACTGCGGGTATGGCAGCTCAGACTCGCTCGTTGGTCACGGTCGGCGGAGGCAACCGGGCGACGCGACGGCTGAAGAAGTCGTCCAACGGCTCTCCGGACCGGTGCATCTCCTGGATTGCCTGCCGGCATCGAGTGATGTCATGCGGATCACCGAAGCGAATGCCGCCGGCGAGGTTTCCCTCGTCGTCATAGACGACCTCGTACATCACCGAAGAACCGAGGACGACGATCTCCACAAGAGGGTGGTCCGTCTCGTACCGACGGATTCCGTCCCCGCTGAGAACTCTCGTGTCCTCCCCGTACTGGGCCTTCAGGTGCAGCAGGTGGAGTTCCCACTGGAGGTACGGGGAAATGGGCTCCTCCACGCAACGGACGCGGTGGAGGGAGAACCCGCTTCCGGTGATGCGCCGGAAGTACTCCTCGTAATGACTCCGCTGACCCTCGATCAGTGCCAGGGACTCGTCCCAGTGTCCCTGGCGGAACGCTTCCCAGCTTTCCACCCCGGGTTCCCGGAAGCTCTGCTGACGTTCGAGCTTCCAGAACCCTTCGTGGCCGGAACGCCAGAAATGACGGTCGAAGTCCTCGAGGTAGGCGTCCAGTCCGAGGTGCCGACCGGGGCCGACGGCCCGTGGGCTATGCATCGGGGATGTCCGGCTTCGCCGCGGCGGCTGTCCTGCGGGGGATGACGACGATCCGCTCGTCCGGGGCGACGGTGAGTCCGGGGGGAAGGTGAGGCAGATAAGAAGCGGTGAGGTCACGGCCCACGACGGCGATGTCACCATTTTCCAGTTCCCAGATGTCCGGGCACCCGGCCTCACCGCCCGTGGTCCCGAGCTCGGTAGGGGTTTTGCCCAGGCGGCGCACCAGCGGCGAAGAGGGATCGGCTTCCCAGCCTCTAGTCATCGCGGACCTCCGTTCAGTTCGTCCGAAGGTAACCGAGATCACATCCGGTGCAAGATCGGGCAGCGGTTTCCGGCCGTGTGAACTCGACGATTGTCACCTCGGTGGCGCTTGCCGCCCGGCGGACGGCAGCGCGATGCAACGGACGGTGCACGGGGCTATACGCCACGGGGGCGGCCGGAGTACCGATGTAGGGTGCTATGCGCAGGCCGTACGGGTGATCGTTCAGTACGAGGGGGACATAAAGTGCAAGCGCCGCGAGCCCGTCTCCCTTGACCTGACCGATGCCGTGAACGTCGTTCCCGCCCGGCGGTACGTGCCCGGTCCGCTCCTCGCCACCGGCCAGGGCCACCGGCACGTCGCACCGCCCACCGGTCGTCCGTGCCTCCGGGTCCCCCGCTGCGACCCGGGCCGTTAACCGGCTTCCGGCCGGGACGGTACGCCCGCACCACATCGAGTACGTGCAGCAGCACCGGAAACTGCCAGGGAGAGCGAGACCCGCAATGGCTCAGCCGCCACTCCTCCGCGATGTCATCGACATCAAGGAGTCCATCTCCACCTCGGACTTCGTGCTGTCCCTCGCCGAGGCGACGACACCCGACGGCGCGGAGCACGCGCTCAAGGACTATGTCGTCACCGAGCGGCTGCTGGAGAACTTCGACGAGGCGCTTGCCCTCATCAAGTCCTCGCTCGACGGACACCGCTCCAAGGCCGCCTACCTGCACGGCTCGTTCGGTTCCGGTAAGTCGCACTTCATGGCCGTGCTGTACGCGCTGCTCAGCGGCGACCCGGCCGCTCGTGCCCGTACCGAGTTCGACCCGGTCCTGACCAAGCACGAGTGGCTGACCACGGACGGCAAGACGTTCCTGCTCGTGCCGTACCACATGCTCGGCGCCAAGGCCCTCGAACAGCGCGTGCTCGGCGGATACGTCACGCACGTCAAGAAGCTGCACCCGCAGGCCCCGACCCCGCAGGTGTACCGGACCGACTCCCTCTTCGCCGACATCCGCGCCATGCGCGCCAACATGGGCGACGAGGCCGTCATCCGCGGGCTGGGAGCCGGCGGCGCGGACGACGGGGAGGAGGACGAGTGGGGCGAGGGCTTCGCCTGGAGCCCGCGGCTCCTCGACACCGCGCTCGCCGCCGAGGAGAACCACGAGGCCGGCGTCCCGCTCAACCTCACGAACCCCTCCACCCCGGCCGAACTGCGCGCCAAGCTGGTCAACGATGCCAGCACCAACCTCCTGCCCGGCTTCGCCAAGAACGCCATCGAGGACGAGCACGGCTTCATCTCCCTGGACGCCGGTCTGTCCGTCATCGCCGAGCACGCCAAGTCGCTCGGCTACGACGGACTCATCCTGTTCATGGACGAGCTGATCCTCTGGCTGGCCACCCTCATCCACGACCAGAAGTTCGTGGCCCGCGAGGCCAGCAAGATCACCAACTTCGTCGAGGGCGGTGACGCGCGCCGTGCCATCCCCGTCGTCTCGTTCATCGCGCGCCAGCGTGACCTGCGCGAACTCGTCGGCGAAGAGGTCTCCGGTGCCGCCGAGTCGTCCATCCAGGACACCCTGAACCTCGCCTCCGGCCGGTTCGACAAGATCACCCTGGAGGACCGCAACCTCCCGCAGATCGCCCACGCCCGCCTCCTCAGGGCCAAGGACCCCGAGGCGGAACAGCTCGTCGACGCGGCCTTCGAACAGACCAAGCGGGTCGGCACCCAGGTGTGGGACACGCTTCTCGGCTCGGAGAAGGGCACGACCGGCGCGGACGCCGAGTCGTTCCGGCTGACGTACCCCTTCTCGCCGGCGTTCATGGACACCCTCGTCCACATCTCGTCCGCGCTGCAGCGCTCCCGTACCGGTCTGAAGCTGATGGGCCAGCTCCTCGCCGACCACCGCAACGAGATCCGCCTCGGGCAGCTCATCCCCGTCGGCGACCTCTACCCGGTGATCGCGGAGGGCGGTGACAAGCCGTTCACCGACAGCCTGAAGGTCGTCTTCGAGGCCGCCGACAAGCTGTACAAGACGAAGCTGCGGCCGTACCTGCTCACCTCGTACGACATCACCGAGGACGACGTCGAGCAGTACGTCAACCGGCCCGAGTCCATCGCCGACCCGCAGCGCGCCACCCGCTGCCGGATGTTCGTCGGCGACAACCGGCTCGTGTGCACCCTGCTGCTGTCCGCGCTCGCGCCCAGCGTGCCCGCCCTGGCCGAGCTGACCATCCGGCGGCTCGGCGCGCTCAACCACGGGTCGGTTCTCGCGCCCATCCCCGGCGCCGAGGTCGGCATCATCAAGAACAAGGTCGCCGAGTGGGCGGCCAGGTTCCCCGAGATCAAGGAGACCGGCACCGACGCCAACCCCGGCGTACGGCTGGAACTGTCCGGCGTCGACGTGGACTCCGTCATCGCCAACGCCCAGGTCAACGACAACCCCGGCAACCGGGTCGCGCTCGCCCGCCGCCTGCTGTCCGAGGAACTGGGCGTCGAGCACGGCCAGTTGAGTGATCAGTTGAGCTTCACCTGGCGCGGTACCGCCCGCACCGCAGAGATCGTCTTCGGCAACGTCGCCGACGAGGACGAGCTGCCCGACCACGACCTGATGCCGCAGGAGGACGGCCACTGGCGCATCGCCATCGACCTCCCCTTCGACGAGGGGGAGTGGGGGCCCGTCGAGGACGTCAACCGGATCCGGCGGCTGCGTGAGCGCCAGCAGGGCGAGCGGTCCCGAACCGTCGCCTGGCTCCCCGCGCACCTGTCCGCGCAGCGCTTCGCCGACTTCCGGCGTCTCGTCGTCATCGACAAGGCCCTCGCCGACGAGCACCGCTTCGACACCCAGTACGCCGGCCACCTCAACGCCGACAACCGCAGCCGCGCCAAGGGTCTGCTCGAAACCCAGCGCGAGGCACTGCTCAAGCAGGTCAGGGGTGCCTTCAAGCAGGCGTACGGGCTTGCCCAGAAGCAGGCCGCCGACGTCGTGCCCGACTTCGACGACCACCTCGTCGCGCTGCCCGACGTCGACGGGCTCACCCTGTCCTTCGGGCAGAGCCTGCACGACGGCATCCGGCACGTCGCGGGCAAGCTGCTCGTCCACCAGTACCCGGCGCATCCCGACCTCGACGCCGACGGCACCGGCATCGCCGTCAAGGCGACCGACACGAAGAAGGTGTTCGTCCACGTCAGGGACGCCGCCGAGGCGCGCGACGGGCGCGTGGAGGTCCCCGCCGCCGACCGCAAGCTGATGCAGCGGATCGCCGGGCCGCTGCGCCTCGGGCAGCAGAAGGAGGCGTACTTCGAGCTGTCCCGCTACTGGGCCGACCACTTCCGGCAGCTCGCCAGCGCCCAGGGCGTGACCGGGGACCTGTCCCTGATCACCCTGACCGACTGGACCGACAAGCCGGACCCGCGTGGCCTGCCCGACTTCCTCGCCCGGCTCGTCGTCGCCGCCTTCGCCGAGATGGACGACCGGGTGTGGGTGCGCGGCGGTACCGTGCTCGACCCCGCGCCCGAGCTGTCCGCGATCAAGGACCACGACGCGCTGCGCAGCCAGCCGCTGCCCGCCGAGCCCGACTGGGACACGGCACGGCAGCGCTTCGAGACGGTCTTCGGACAGAAGGCGCCCGCCCTGCGACGCGGCCGGATGGTCAACCAGTTCGCCCGCCAGATCATCGAGGCCGCCCGCGCCCACCGGGACCACGCGGCCGACCTGGTGCACCAACTGGAGTCCCACGCCTCCTTCCTCGGCCTCGACCAGACCGCCGACACCGGACGGCTCGCCCTCGCCCGCCGCTCCCTGCAACTGCTGGACGCGCTCACCGCGGAGGCCGGCAAGGGCGCGGCCGGAGCGAAGAAGACCGTGGAGGCGCTCGCTTCCTTCGACCTGGGCGAGACCAGCGCCGACCGGTACGGCACCTCCATCAAGCAGGCGCGCAGCGTCGCGGAGGGTGTCGCCTCCGCGCCCTGGAGCACCCTGGAGCTGGCCGCCGGACTGGGCCCCGAGGGCGCGGCACTGCTGGACTCGCTGCGCAACGTGGCCCGCGACGACCAGCGCACCGCGGACCTGCGCGACGCCCTGGCCCGGACCCAGCGCGAGGTCGTCGCCCTGGTGAAGCGCAGCCAGGCCGCCGCCATCCCGCCGCCCGCTCCCGTCGCACCCCAGCCCACGGCCGACGACCTGTCGCTGAACACGCCGACCAGTGACCCGCGCATCCCCTACACCCCGCAGCAGACACCCGCACCGGCCTCTTCCTCCGGCGGCACCGCGCGGACCTCCGGCGGCCGTCGTACGACCGCGGCTCGCGCCGCCGCCGACCTCCAGGCGGAACTGTCCGAACTGGCCGCCCGTCACCCCGACGCGACCATCGAGATCAGCTGGAAGGTCGTCGAATGACGGACACCGTCACCGCCGCGCCCGGTGCCGTCCGGCTGAACACCGCGACCGTCACCCAGTACCTTTCCTCGCACTCCTCCCTCGCCGCCTCCCTGACCGGGGGCGGCGGAGGCAGGCGCCGGGTCGTGCTGCTGCGGTCCGCGCCCCAGTGGGAAGGCCCCGCCGAACCGGCCTGGGGCGAGGGCCGGACGGCCGGTGTCGCGGTGGCGCCCTCGCCGCTCGCCGTCCACGAACTCGTCCTCGACCACCTGGCCGGTCGGCGTCCGGGCCCCGCCGTCCTGGTCGTCCTCACCGACCGTGAGCAGATCGAACTCGACCCCGCGATCCTCGCCCGTGTCCACAAGCTGCGCATCGACACGGTCGACAGCTGGGACGTCGTACGGGAGGCGTTCGGCGCCCGGCAGATCGACCCGCGACTCAAGGACGTCAACTGGGCCGCCGAAGCCCTGCTCGACGCCACCCCGCCCGGCGGCTGGCCGCCCGTACCCGGGGGCTGGCTGTCCCGGCAGTACGCCCTCACCGCGCTCGCCCAGCGCCGCCTGCGCCTCGGCCGCTACGACACCGAGGGCGGCACGCGACGGCCTGGTGACGACCGGCTCGACGCGCAGAGCCTGCTGCACTGGTCGATCCGTCCCGGCGCCCCCGAGCGGCTGCTGGGGCTGCGCGGACCCGAGCGCGCCGGACTGACCGCCTTCCTCGGCGAGGAGGACCAGGCCGGTCCCGCCGGACGCGCCCTGCTCGCCCTCGTCGACGCCGAGCGCGGCGCGGACGCCGCCGCTTTCGGCCTTGTCTGTGCGGCGCTCTGGCAGCACGCCGAGCCTGCCCCGGAGACGTATCAGGCGCGTGGCCGTGCCGAACGCTACTTCGGCGACCAGCCTCCGGCGGTAGGCGAACAACTCGACGCTCTGGTGGCCGTCTTCGGACAGTTCGCCGAGGAGTACGTGATCACGCTGCTGACGGCCGGACTCCGCAGCGGTGGCGCCGACGGCGACCAGACCCGCGAGGCGCGCCGCACCACCGGCATCGTGCTCGAACGGGGGGCCACGCTGGCCCGCCAGTTCGGCGCGGAGGCAGCCGTCGCGGCGAGCCCCGTCCTGCGCGGCGGACTCGACGCCCGGTTCACCGCCGTAGGACAGGCCCTCGCCCGGGGTGGTACGGCCGAGGTGGCAGAGGCCGTACTGCGCCTGGCGGACCACAGACTCGCCTGCGATCCGGAGGAGTCCGCCCGCATCGAGCGCGCGCGGATGGGGCAGCGACTCGCCCGTTGGCTGGCCACCGATCCGGCCGCCGACGCTCCTACCGTCGCCGACGCCATACAGCGGCACGTCGCCGAGACGGGCTGGGCCGACCTGGCCCTGGAGCACATCGAGGCCGGCGGCGACCCGGACCCCGTCCTCAAGACCGCCTACGACACCCTGGGCACGCGCGCCCGGGACCGGCGGCGACAGATCGACGCTTCCTTCGTGCGCTCGCTGGCCGGCTGGACACAGGACGGCACCCGGCCCGGCAGCATGCTCACCGTCGAGACCTTCCTCGACCGAGTGGTGGGACCCGTCGTCCGGCGCGGTGAGGAGCGACGGGTACTGCTGCTCGTGCTCGACGGCATGAGCGCGGCCATAGCGAACGAACTCGGCGAGGAACTACGCCGTTCCTGGGCGGAGTTCGACCCCCTGCCCGAGGGCGGCCCACTCCGGCGGGCGATGGCTGCCGCTCTGCCCACCGTGACGGCTGTGTCCCGGACATCGCTCTTCGCGGGCACCCTGATGAAGGGCACCCAGGCCGACGAGAAGCGGCTCTTCCCCGCGCTGAAACTGTGGGGCGGGGCCCCGGCCGCCGTCTTCCACAAGGACGACCTGCGTACCGAGAGCGCGGGCGACACCTTCGGCCCGGGGCTCACGGAAGCACTCACCGACGGCAGAACCCATGTCGCCGTGGTCCTCAACGCCATCGACGACCGCCTCGCGAAGGAACAGAAACTCGGCGACGGAGCCTGGCGGGTCGACGAGGTGCCAGGGCTGCGCGACCTGCTCCGGGTGGCGGCGGCCCAGGGCATGGCGGTCGTCGTCACCAGCGACCACGGGCATGTCGTCGACCGGCACGGGACGAAGGTGGACGCCGCGACGGAGCCCGCGTCCGCCCGGCACCGCCTGCCCGCGGACGGCCCGCTCGGCGAACAGGAGATCGCCCTCTGCGGACCTCGTGTGGTGTGGCCCGAGCCCGGCGCGTCCATCGTCGCGCTCTGGGATGCCGACTCCCGTTACACCGCCCTCAAAGCCGGCTACCACGGCGGGGCCTCCCTGGCCGAGTTCACCATTCCGGTGCTCGCGTTCCTGCCGTTCGGTGCGGAACCGCCCAAGGACTGGCGTGAGCTGGGGGACCAGCGACCGACCTGGTGGGCTCCGGAGGAGGCGGGGAGGGCGGTACCGGACGAGCGGTCGGCTCAGACGGCCGACGCGGTTCCCAAGAAGGGGACCGCCAAGCCCAGGAGGAAACAGCCTGAACCCGGGACACTGCCCGACGCGCTCTTCGACGTGGCGTTGACGTCCGGGGGAGACGATGCATTGCTCACCCCGACCGTCGTATCGCGGACCGAGGTGCTTGTGACGGCGCTGCTCGCCTCGGAGACGTACCAGTTGCAGCTCGACGGTCTGGCCCGCAAACCGCAGCAGGAGCAGGTTCACAAGGCGCTCACCGCCCTGGTCGACGTGGGCGGCACGCTGCCCGTGACAGCGCTCGCCCAGCGGGTGGGTATGCCCACCACCCGTGGCGACGGCTTCGCCGCGGTCCTGCGGCAACTCCTCAACTACGACGGCGTACAGGTGCTCGAGACCCTGCCGGACGGGCGCACCGTACGGCTTCACGAGGCGCTGCTGCGCGAACAGTTCGCCCTCGGAAGCGGCTGACAGCTCGGGGCGGCCCCGCTGTGAAGCGGGCCCGCCCCGAGGACACTACGCGTCGCGCCTGACGTGCTTGAGCACGTTCAGGCCCGCCGCGAGGACGGCCATGAACGTGGCTCCGCTGGTCGTGAGAGTCGCGAACGTGCGGGTCCTACGGAGCCCGCAACCAGCTGGTTGCTGATGTGCGCGTGTGCAGCGAGTCGGTCAAAGAGGGCCTCCGGGAACCGAGAACCGCAGGAAGGCGAGAGAGTATCCATCAACTTGCTTTTGCAGCAACGTAGTTGGATGCTCTCCGGTTGTATCCCTACGACACGAACGCCCGTAGCAGCTTCGCGAAGGTCGTCAGCTCGTCGAGCATGTCTTGGGGAAGCGGCTTCTCGTCGAAGTGGGCGATCCGGTTGCGGATGTCCTTCACTCGCTCCAGGCGGCCGATGAACTGTTCCCTGGGCATGTTGGGCCACTTCAGGGCTTCCCAGTTGGCGTCGGCCGCTTGCGCCAGCGATGTCTTCGGCTGGTCGCCGTCCAGGAGCCTCAGGTAGTCGCCGAACATGAGGTCGGAGACCTGGCCGGTGCGCCGCTCGGGCTTCTTGTTCGTCTGGACGGCCTTGATGGCCTCCTGGTCCAGTGCCGCACCCAGACACCGGCGCAGCAGGGACTCGATCTCCCCGACGATGAAGAAGGGCCGGGCCGAGCCCTCGAAGCGGTCCGTGACGTCCGCCGCGGTGACGAGGCCCGAGAGACAGCCGTCGTCGCCGCGGACCAGGAGGTAGCCGTGCTCGCGGATGACCGGCAGAGCGGAGAAGAACTCCTGGCGGGCGTCCGCGACCGGAAGGGAGTCCTTCTCCATCGCGTTGTCCAGCGTCGGCGGCTTGCCCGCCTCGTACATCTTGGCGACGGACCCCCAGGTGACCACCCCGTGGATCTGCGCCATGCCGGTGGTCACCGGGACCTGCGCGATGCTCTTCGTGCGCATCAGGAACGTGGTCTGCGCCAGGGGCGTACCAGGGCCGACGGAGACCAGGCCGCGCCGCGCCGCGGGGATGTCGCCGAGCAGCAGTCGCTGCGGAAGGGCTGTCGACGGCAGGGCTTCCTCGGTCTCGTCCTCCTCCGCGTCGGCGGGGGTGGCCTGTGCCGGGATCGACGCGAGGGGTACCACGTCGACGTTGCTGCGCGGGCCGCAGACGGCGAAGTCCGGCAGCGTCGTCAGTCCGGCGTCCGTGAGCGCCTGTGAGATGCGGTGCACCGTCCGGTGGTCGCGGACTCTGACCTGGAACAGGTCCAGGATGTCCTGCACCGGCACGGTCCTGCCCTTCAGCGCGGCAAGATCCTGCCCACCCGGTGTGGCGGTCATCGGGCGTCGCCCTCCGAGAGGTCACGGAGCATGGTCCGCTTGCCCATGGCTGCATGCACAAGGTCCTGCAACTGCCTGGAACGGTCGTTGTAGAACCGTTCGTAGTCGTTGTCGCGGAGCGCGTCCGGATCGATGAGGTGCGTGGTGAGCACGTCGTCGAACCACTCGGGTCGCATGTCGGAGGCGGCGACCATGGTGGACAGGTAGGACGCCGGCGCCCCCGTCATGTCCATCGCCGCGCGGTAGGACAGGGGGGTCTTGTTCACGATGGAGTTCGTGGGCAGGCCGCCACTGTTGCCACGCCGGAACCAGGTCCTGGGGAAGATCTGCCGGACGTCCACACCGTACTCGTCCAGCCTGCCCGGCTTGAGCGGGCTGTCCGTGTAGTGCCAGTCGACCGCCCCCTGCTTGATCAAGAGGGCGTAGATCCCCTTGTAGGCGGCGCTGTTGCGGGTGGTGAGACTGTCGAGTCGGTCGGCGAAGAAGAACGCGTCCGTGACGGTGTCGGGAGCCCGGTCGTCCTGTGCGATCCAGGGGACGAACTGTTCGACGTCACGGGTGAAGCGGGTCTCGGTGGAGCCGCCGTACATCTCGCCGAGGACCCCGCACCAGTACCACTGCTCGGTCTTCTCCTCCGCGCCCAGCCCGTCCAACGCGGTGTCGAGGATGGCGCGGACGGCCGCGAGCGGGACGAGTTGCGTCTTGTACGGCAGGTCACTCGGGCGGACGATGCACTGCCGTTCCAGGAAGTCGCCCACCCAGGCGAAGGCGTCGGCGAGTTTCGGTGCCAGGCGTACGAAGTCGTCCAGCGGAAGGTCCAGCAGGTCCCGCCGCTTGCACGACACCGTCGCCCCCGCGCGCGTCTGCTTCCGCTCCCAAGTGCGTACCAGGGCGATGGCCTGCAGGAAATCGATACTGCTCAGCCCGTTCTCGATGCCGCTGTCCAGACGGCCGAAGACCGGATACTTGGCCGCCAGCTGCTGCTTGATCTCCCGCCATACCTCGGGGAGTTGGTAGTAGTCCCCGGTCCGCTCCACGTACTCGCGATCCCCGGCGTAGGTCGCGGTGAGGAGTTCGAAGACGTTCAGGGGTACGCCACCGGTGTTGACCCGCTCGAACACCGCGCAGACGGCGTCCATCGAGGTGGTGGCGGCCAGCCGGATCATCGGTACCTGGAAGGCCCGGACCTGCTGGAGCACCGACTCGTCGAACTGGCCCCACAGATTCCAGTTCCGGTCCTCGTCCGCCTTGATGTACGACATCATCCACTGGTTCACACGCTGTGCGTCGAAGACGAGGTGCAGGGGGAAGAGCCCGGCCGCGCACTCGTTCTCCGTGGTGGTCAGGTCCAGCACCACCGTGCGATTGAAATCGGTGCGGAGCACCTTGTCCGCCGGGACGGACAGGATGGCCTCGTCGCGGTCCGCGGACGGACCGACGGCCTTCGCGATGTCGACGTAGTACCACCGCTCGATGGCCTTGCCGCGGGCATCCGCGGTCTCCACGGGGGCGTCCAGCCACAAGGCCTGGAAGAGGGAGGTGAGGCGCTGCTGCCCGTCCAGCAGGAGGAGGTCCGCGGCCGGGTCCCCGTCCGGCCGCGCCCCGGTGAGCGTCCGGGAACGGAACCGGGTGGCGCCGCCGGTCTGCAACGTCATCACCACGCCGAGCGGATAGTCCAGCGTGACCGTCGCGATGATCGCGCGGATCCGGTCGTCGTCCCATTTCCAGTTCCGCTGGAAGTCGGGCAACTGTAAGGAGCCCGAAGCCACGTCCGCTAGTACGTCCTTCAGTTTCACATTGTCCAGTGCCGCCACGTTCGTCCCACTCTCCACCCTGGCGTATGTACGGAGAGTGATTCCAGCAGTGCGTCCGGGTGACCGTCAACCGATTCAACGGGGTCCGCGGAAATGGAAGACTGGTCGCCGTGAGCACCACCGGATCCCAGCGCCCCGCTCAGGTGAGCGCCGCCCGCCGCCGTACCGTCGTCGACGCGCTGCGGCGAGGTGCCGTGCCCGACAGCGGGCTCGATCTGCTGGCCACCGGACTTGACCGGTTCGAGGCAGCCTTGGACGCGGAACTGGACGCCGTGGCGTCCGGCGGTTCCGTGTTCAAGGCGGTGAGAGGCGAGTACGGGTCCGGCAAGACGTTCTTCACCCGTTGGCTGGGTGAGCGGGCCAAGCGCCGCAACTTCGCTGTGGCCGAGATCCAGATCTCGGAGAACGAGACACCACTGCATCGGCTGGAGACGGTATACCGGCGGCTCACCGAACGGCTCGCCACCTCCAGCTTTCCGCCCAGCGCGCTGCGGCCCGTGGTCGACGCCTGGTTCTACGCGCTGGAGGAAGACGCCCTCGCGGCCGGCGCGACCGAGGACGAACTCCCGGGCGCGGTGGAGGAACTGCTCGTCGCACGGCTCGCCGAGGTCTCCCGGCACGCTCCGTTCTTCGCCACGGCTCTGCGCGGCTACCGGGCCGCCCTCACGGACGGCGACGAGGCGACCGCCGCGGCCGTCCTGGCCTGGCTCGGTGGCCAGCCGCACGTCGCGGCCTCCGCCCGCCGGGCCGCCGGGGTGCGCGGCGACCTCGACCACTTCGGAGCCCTCGGCTTCCTGCAGGGGCTCCTCACCGTGCTGCGCGACTCCGGGCACACCGGGCTGTTCGTCGTCCTCGACGAGGTGGAGACGCTGCAGCGGGTCCGGTCGGACGCCCGCGACAAGGCGCTCAACGCGCTGCGGCAGCTCATCGACGAAGTGCACTCCGGCCGCTTCCCCGGTCTCTATCTCGTCATCACGGGGACCCCGGCCTTCTACGACGGTCAGCAAGGTGTGCAGCGGCTGGCCCCGCTCGCCCAGCGGCTGGCCACCGACTTCACCACCGACCCGCGCTTCGACAATCCTCGCGCCGTGCAGATCAGGCTCCCCGGTTTCAACCAGGAGTCGCTGGTCGGGCTCGGCATCACCATCCGTGACCTGTACGCCGATGCCGCGGAATCACCAGAGCGCGTAAGGAAGGTCGTCGACGACGCATACGTCGCCGATCTCGCGGAGGCCGTCGGCGGAGCGCTGGGCGGGAAGGTGGGTGTGGCTCCTCGGCTGTTCCTGAAGAAGCTCGTCGGGGACGTGCTCGACCGCGTGGATCAGTTCGACGACTTCGACCCCCGGCAGCACTACCGGCTCACCGTCACCGGCAGCGAACTCACCGACGTCGAGCGGAATCTGGCCGCCGCGTCCGCCGGGGGCACGGCGTCGGCCGACGACATCGACCTGGAGCTGTGATGGCGGATGCGGGACTCCCGGTCGGCAACGAACCGGGTGACGGGGATGCCGACGTACTCGACCGGCTCGATCCTGTCGTCCTGCACCACATCGTCAACACTCTCGGCTGGCCGGACCTGCGCCCCCTTCAGCGGGCGGCGATCACGCCGCTGATGGAGGGACGGGACGCCGTGCTGCTGGCCCCGACGGCCGGCGGCAAGACCGAGGCGGCCTGCTTCCCTCTGCTGTCGGCGATGGCCGAGCAGCGGTGGACCGGCACATCCGTGCTGTACCTCTGCCCGCTCAAGGCACTCCTCAACAACCTGGTCGGCCGCGTCGACGCATACGCTCAGTGGCTGGGGCGGAGCGCCGCCCTCTGGCACGGCGACACCAAGGAATCCCAACGGCAACGGATCCGGGCCGAAGCGCCGGACATCCTGCTGACGACGCCCGAGTCGCTCGAAGCGATGCTGATCGGTGTGAAGACCGATCACGCCCGTTTGTTGGGGGGCCTACGGACCGTGGTCGTCGACGAAGTGCACGCGTTCGCGGGGGACGACCGGGGATGGCACCTGCTCGCCGTGCTCGAACGGTTGGAACGGGTCACCGGGCGCGCCATCCAGCGCGTAGGGCTCTCGGCGACCGTCGGCAACCCGACGGAGCTGCTGCACTGGCTGCAAGGCGCGGGCTTCGGCAGCCGCACCGGTCAGGTGATCGCCCCCGGGGTGCACCTGCCGGTCACCGGCGGCAGCGGAGACGAGGACGAACCGAGTCCCGAACCGTCCAGCAGGCCTGCGGGCGAAGTGGAACTCGACTACGTCGGCTCGCTCGACAACGCGGCCAAACTCATCGCGGCGCTGCACCGGGGGGAGAAACGGCTCGTCTTCTGCGACTCGCGGCGCCAGGTCGAGGAACTGGGCGCCGCGCTCCGGGCACGCGAGGTGACCGTCTTCCTCTCCCACGCCTCCCTCTCGGTCGACGAACGCACCCGCTCAGAACAAGCCTTCGCCGAGGCACGAGACTGCGTCATCGTCTCCACGTCCACTCTCGAACTCGGCATCGACGTCGGCGATCTGGACCGGGTCATCCAGATCGACTCACCGGCTTCGGTGGCCTCCTTCCTCCAACGCATCGGACGCACCGGTCGGCGCGCGGGCACGGTACGCAACTGTCTGTTCCTGGCCACGCGGAAGGACACGCTGCTGCAGGCGGCGGGTCTGCTGCTGCTGTGGTCACGAGGCTGGGTGGAGCCCGTCGTCCCGCCTCCCGAGCCGCGCCACCTGGTGGCCCAGCAACTGCTCGCCGTCACCCTGCAACAGCACAAGCTCGGAGACCAGTTGTGGGACCGGGAATGGAACGGGCTCGCCCCCTTCGACAGGTCGGCCGCCCCGATCCTGCGCTTTCTCACGGAGGAGGGTTTCCTCGACACCGACGGCGGCTTGCTGTTCGTCGGCCCCGAGGCAGAACGCCGCTTCGGCAAACGCCACTTCATCGAACTCACCGCCTCCTTCACCGCACCACCGCAGTTCACCGTCCTGTCCGGACGTACGGAGATCGGGCGCACCGACCCGAGTGTGCTCACGGAGGAGCGCCCCGGCCCCAGACGGTTGCTGCTCGGCGGACGCAGTTGGCAGGTCACCTACATCGACTGGCTCCGCAAACGCGTCTTCGTCGAGCCGGCCGACGGTGGTGGAATCGCCAAGTGGATGAACGGCGGTGTCGCCGGACTGTCGTACGCACTGACCCGGGCGATGCGTGAGGTCCTGCTGGGTGCGATGCCGCCGGTGTCCCTCACCCGGCGTGCGGAGGCATGCCTGGCCGAACAGCGCGAAAGCGACGCACCTGACACCGTCCATCCGGGCGGTACGTTGATCACTCGCGTCGGCTCCGACGTCCGCTGGTGGACCTGGGCCGGCTACCGCGCCAACGCCACGCTGGCGGCCACCCTCCAGTCCGTCACCGACCCCCTGCAACGGCCCACCGACAGCTGGCTCCGTCTGCGTGAGAACCTCACTCCGGCCGCTTGGCGGGTGGCCTGTGAGAATGTCGGCGAGAACCTCGTCCTGCCCGACGTGGACCGCCGCGCCGTACGCGGCCTGAAGTTCTCCGCTGCTCTTCCCGAACGCCTTGCCGTAGCCACGGTTGCCGTCCGGCTGGCCGATTTCGAGAGTGCCCGTCTGGTGCTCGGAGAGCCGACGCGCTTTCAGCACGACGTATGAAATCGGCAGGGCCGCCAAGGCCGCTTCAGACGGACACGGACATCCGCCCCTTGCACTTCCCGCACACCGACGCCCCGGTCGGCCGGCCGGGTGCGCAACCTGATGCGCCCCGGTGGAGTTGGGCAGGGCGTACGGTGGGCGGCCGAGTGGGGCCGGTGGAGTGTGGGAGGCGATCGTGGGGGCCTTGACCTTTGTCGTCGGTACGGGACGCAGCGGCTCGACCGCGTTGTCGCGGATCCTCAACGCCCACCCGGACGTGCTGAGCCTCAACGAGTTCATGGCCTCGGTGGGCGACGCGGCCTTCCCGGACGGGAGGGTGTCCGGCGGCGAGTTCTGGCAGACGCTCGTCCGGCCCGCCCCGCACTTCGAGCGGATGATCCGCAGCGGGCTGCCGCTGCCGGAGTTCCTCTACACGCGCCGCCCGGGCAGATACGCGGCGGATACCACCGGCATCCCCGCGCTCTCCCTGATGGTGCTGCCCCACCTCACGGACGACCCGGACGCCCTGCTCGACGAACTCGGCGCACGGGTGGTCCGCTGGCCCGAGCGGACCGCCCCCGAACACCACCGCGCCCTCTTCGGCCTGCTGTGCGACCGGTTCGGACGGACCGCCGTCGTGGAACGGTCCGGCTACTCGACGGGCTGGGCACCCGGGCTGCGGGCCGCGTTCCCCCACGCCGGGTTCGTGCATATGTTCAGGGACGGACCGGACTGCGCCCTGTCCATGAGCCGCCACCCCGGATACCGCACGATCTCCCTGCTCCGCGAGATCAAGGCACGGGCCGGCATCGGCAGTTTCGCCGACCTGACCGACGACCACGTACGCGCGCTGCCCGCCGACCTGGCCCCGCTGCTCGCCGACCGCTTCGACCCCGCCCTCGTCCGCGACCGGGACATCCCGCTGCGCACGTTCGGCGCCCTGTGGTCCGAACTGGTCACCGAGGGCTCGCGGTTCCTCGCCGGACTGCCCGCGGACCGGCGCGCCACACTCTCCTACGAGAACCTCCTCGACCGTCCCGCCGAGGAACTGACCCGCCTGGCCGGGTTCGTCGGCGTCGCTCCCCACCCGCTCTGGCTGCGGGACGCCTGCGCCCTCCTCGACCACAGCCGCCGCGGCTCAGCCCGAAGGCTTCCGGCAGCCGAACGCGCCGAACTGGAGAAGAGCTGCGCACCGGGCACCCGCGTCCTGGAGGCGGAGCGGGGCTAGGTGTATTGCCCTGTGAGGTTGGGGACGCGGCTGGCGGGTGGTTTGCCTGCGAGCGCGGTGTGTCCGCGGTGGTGATTGTAGGTGTGCAGCC
>NZ_JBVJND010000046.1:0-67009 GCF_055583825.1 Streptomyces sp. NPDC104367
TCGTTGTAGTAGGTCATCTGGCCGGTGATCTCCTGGCCGTCGGTCGGGGCGTCGGCCAGGGCCAGTGACACACCGCCCAGGGCGACGGCCGTCACAGCGACCACGCCGCCCGCGATGACCCGGTTCCGGATGGACACACCACACTCCTCATCGGTCGAAACGGTGACGGTCCGGAGACGGACGCGCGCCGGGCCGATCATGGGAGACGCGGGGCGCGTGGTGCGGGCGACGGAAGGCCGTGTGCACGGCGGGCCACCGACTCCGCCTCTTCGGTCATCGGGGCGCCGTGACGGCCGGCGCGGGCGGTGCGATGGGCGCTCGTGCAGGGCTGTCCGCAAACGGGCAGTGCTTCGCCGTCCGCCTTGTCGATCTCCTTGCGGCTCTGGTCCGATGGCCGAATCGGGCGTGCCTCCTGCCATGGGGGCCGGGACAGCGGGTGGGAGGGCATGGGCGAGACGCTTCACCACCGGTCCGGCCGGACAGCGGACAGCCGTCCCGGTGCGCGGCTCGTGGCGGACGGCGCCTCGTGAGCCGGCGCGACGGCGGTGGACACGGCCCACTGCGGACGTTCACGGCCCGGCTCGGTGGTGCCGGGCGGTCCGACGCCGGTCCCGTGGTGCTGCTCCGCTCGGACGCCGGACGGCCGGCGGATCTCGTCGCGGGTGTCGACGCCCTGCGGCATCCGGACCCGCGTCACGCCACCGTGGTGGTCGCCGCCGGGGACGACGGATCGCGCGATGTGTGGCGCCAACTCACGCAGGGGCTCGATCGGTTCGTGAAATCCGGTGTCACCACGGTGCGGTTGGTGTGGGCGGGGGCCGTGGCCGACCGGCCGGGGCGTCGAACCCCGGCGCAACGGATCGCCGACGGCTGGCAGTTGGAGGTGGTCGCCCCGGCCGGGCCGGTGGTGGTCGCCCCCGGCGGCTCGCTCTTCGCGCCCCTCGGGCCCGACGACATCGGTGGCTGGTGGTCGCTGGTCCCCGGTCAGGAACCCCGGTACCTGGGGCTGCGGCATCCCGTGCCGAGCTGGGAGGAGGCGGCCGCGCACCTCGCCTCCGACGCCGTCGACGGCCACGTCGTCACCTCCGTGCCCGCCGGGGTGCAGGTCCGCCGGGGCGAACCGGCGTCCTCCTCCGTACCGGACGTCGGCGCGTCCATCCCCGTGGACGAGGACCGGCTCACCGTCGTCGTCGGCGCCCCGGGCACGCCCGGTGTCACCGCCGGGGCCCTCGCCGCGCTGCTCACCCGGCTGCCTCAACGTGCCCGCTCCGCCGTCCGGCTCGTTCCCGGGGACGAGCGGGACCTGCTCGGTGTGGGCCAGGAGACCGCGAACCACCTCGGCACCGAGATGGAGGTCGTCAGCGGCGTCCCCGCCCTGCTGGAGTCGGCGGACGGTACGACGGCCGAGGCGGCCGTGGTGCTCATCGGGCCGGACGGCGAACCGGCGTGGCGGCCCTACGCCGAGGCGGTCGCCTGCCCACCGGCCGGGGGCGGACGCGCTCCCGTGCCACGCGTCCTGCGCCCCAGGTCGCCGGTGCCCGGCGCGGCCCTCGCCCCGGACGGGGTGCTGCACCTGGACGCGGAGTGGCAGGCCGCCGTCACCCGCGCGGGGCTGTGGGTGGGCCCCCGTGACACCGCCCGGCCCGCACACCTGGGGTGGACGCTGGACCCCGACGCCGTGGTGGTCGACGTCGGCGTGCCCGGGCAGCCGTTGGACGACGAGGTGTGGCCCGTCCTCGGCGGCCTCCTGGAGCGGCTGGAACCCGCTGCCGTCGAGCGGGTGACCCTCCGGGTGCGGGGGCTGAGCACCGCACGCGGCGGACGCCGGGCGCGGCGCGTCGTCGAGCGTCTCGGCCTTCCCCTGCGGTACGACGTGCAGCCGTCCCCGCCCGAGGAGGAGCAGGAGCCCCGCCGGGAGGGCACCCCGGAGGCACCCTGGCACGCCGAGCCGATGAGCGTGCGGATACGGCGGGTGGCCCCATCGGCACCCGTGAAAGCGACGGGGCCCGCGAGAGCAGCGGGGTCCGTGGCGGCGGCTGCGCCCGTGGCAGCAGCAGCGGTGGTGGCAGCAGCGTCGTCGGCGGCGGCTTCGGCAGCGCCAGTGGCTGCTACCTCCGTGCCCGGGGCGAACGGCTCGGGGGGCGGTGGTTCGGTCGCGGTTGTCGGTACGGCCGTGCGGCCGCCCGCGGTGCCGCCCGCGGTGCCGGTCGCGCCGCCGGTGGACCGACCCGGTGCCGCCGTGCCACCGGGGTACGCCGAGGCCTACGCCGCGAGTCGGCCGGTCGGGAGTAGCGCCGGCCCGTCGGAGGCGGCGGTCCCTCCGGATCCCGCACGGTCCGACCCGCACCAGCCCGTCGTGCGGAACCAGCCGGTCGTGCGGAACCAGCCCGTTGTGCGGAACCAGCCCGTCGTTCGGGCTCAGCCGGTCACGCCTCTGGTGCGGCCGATTCCCGGCGCGGTCCGGCCCGTCGTACCGCCCGTGGCTCCGCAGCCGCAGCCGCAGCCGCAATCGGAGGCCCGGTCGGGTGCGCAGGCATCCGGGTCCGCTTCCGCCCCCGTCTCCGTCGGGCCGACGTATCGGAGTGGTGTCGTCGAGCGGCAGGCCCTGCGGGAGTTGGCCGGTGACGAGTGGTGGCAGCAACAGGCTGCCGTGGCACGCGTGTTGACGGTGTCGCCCGGGCTGCGCGGCGGGGATCCGGACGACGTCGTCCTTCCCGATCTCATCGCCGTGCGCGCCTTCCTCACCCTCGACGACGCACCGCTCGGCTGGCGTTGGGTGGAGCGGCGGCTTGCCGCCGGGGCCGGGGACGTCCACGCCTGTCTCGCCGGTCTGGCGTCCGGGCTGCGCAGGCTCCCCTCGTACCGGGGGGTCGTCGTCCGGCCGGCCGGCACGCTCCCGCCGCGGGCTCGCGCGCCGCTGCCCGGTACCGGACTGTGCCCCCGTGGCCCGGTCGGGGCGTACGTGGCCGAGGGGGTCGCCGTGCCGACGGGTGACCGTTACCTCGTCTGGTCGACGACCGGTCGCAGGGTGCGCGGACTGACCGGTTCCGCCGCCCCGGACGGGCCGCAGGAGGTGCTCTTCGGGCCCGGTACCCGCTTCCGGGTCCTCGGTACCGAGGGCGACGCCGGTGCCACGACGGTGCTGCTGCGTGAGGTGGCGGCCGGTACGCCCGGGAGCCTGCCCGGCGACCAGGACGCCCATGACCGGCAGATCGTGGAACTCCTGCACCAGGCGGCGGCCGGGCTCGCCACCGCGGAGAACGCCCCGCCCTGGCCGCCTCGGCTCGCCGGGCCGCTGGCCTGACGGAATCCGTCCCCCATCGCAGAGCACTCCACCGCAGAGCACCCCAGCGCAGAGAAGAGGAACCATGTCCGCTGAGCGCAGGACGCCCCGGGGCGGCCGATCCCCTGAAGGGAACGAGCAGTTGAGGATGCGGCGGGCCGTCGTCCTGACCGCGGCCGAACCGGCCCCCGCGCCCGATCCCGGAGCGGACGAGGACGTACCGGCCGCCCGCACCGGCCACCGTCCACTGATCGCCGCCGCGGCCGTCGCGGGCGCGGTCCTGGTCGCCCTGCCCCTGGCGCTGGGCGACGGCGACCAGAGCGACCACGAGACCGACTACGAGGCGTCGGGCCAGCGTACGGCCTCCCCGCAGAGCACCAGCCCCAACCTCACCATCGACCTGCCGACGCCCACGTCCACTTCCACGTCCGCGCCGGGTTCGGGCGAGCGCGGGAGCGGGCCCGGCGGCTCCGCCCCGGGGCCCTCCGCTTCGGCCTCCCCGACGATCCCGGTCTCGCCGGACAAGACGTTCCAGGGGCCCGGCATCCGCGCCCCCCACGCCGTCGCCTCCACCGCCTCCACCGCCTCCACGACGTCCACCGCCGCGAAGCCCGCCGGGTCCGGCACCGCATCCGAGCCGGAGCCCGCCCGTACGCACGTCGTGCGGGTCGTCCGGGCCGCCGCCGAGGGTGACGACGACTCCACCGACGACTCCACCGACGGCCCCGCTACCACCGTCGCCGAGCCCGAGCCGGTCGTCGCGCTCCTCGCCTCCCCGGAGGGGGATTCCGGTACGGAGCAGCCCACGGGGCAGTCCACAGAGCCGGAGGCCACCGGCGCCTCCACCGTCAGCGCCTCCACTGTCACCGACGATTCCCCCGACCCCCTCGCCGATGCCGTTGGCAACGGTGACGCCGACGCCGGCGTCGGCACGACGTCCGTCACGGCCACGGCCACGACCACGGACCCGGGCACCCCTACCGAGCAGACTCCGCGGCCCGACCCGGAGACGTCGGCCACCACACAGACCGCCGTCACCACGACCGTCACGACCGCCACGACCACCACCCCCGAGACTCCCGAGACCTCGCAGAGCCCCGATGTCCACGCCTACGCCGACACCGTCGTCCAGGCCACCCGGGTCCTCGAAGCGGGTCGGTCGGTCGAGTCGGAGCGGGCCACGCTGACCATGCGGGAGGACGGGAACCTCGTCGTCACCGACGAGACCGGCACCGTCCGCTGGTCCTCGCACACCGAGGGCAGCGGCAACAGGGCCGTGTTCCAGGCCGACGGTCACCTCGTCGTCTACACCGCAGACGACCAGACCGCCTGGTCCTCCGGCACGGCGGGCCACGACGGCGCCGAACTCGTCCTCCAGGGCGACGGGGACGTGGTGATCCAGCAGGACGGCACCGACCTCTGGGTCAGCGGTACCGCCCACTGAGCGCCACCGGCCGGGACATGGTCCGGGGTCGGTCCGGGGCGGGCGGGGGGCCGTCGGGCTCCGGCGGCCGGGCGAACGGGTCGGGGGCGCCGGAGCGCACCACCCCGGCGCGCTCGTCCGCCCGCCACATCCGCAGCGCCGCCGCCAGCCGCCGCGCGGTCTGCGCCCCGGTGGCGTTTGTTCCGCCACCGCCACCGCCACCGGCGCTGGCGCCGGTTCCGCAGTAGGCCGGGGGCGGCAGTTCGCCCAGCAGCAGTACCGCGCGTCCGTCCGCCGGGGCGCGCACCCCGAGGACCGCGAAGCGGGTGCCCGGCGTGAACAGCACCCGGTCCGGCAACTCCGGTTCCAGCAGCGCGGTTCGGCGGCCGGTGATCGAGTGCACGACGACGTCGGTGTCGCCCGGGGCGCCGGGCGTGCCGGTGAGGGACGCCGCGAACAGGTGCTGCGCGGTGGCCGTGGCGCCGACCCGGTAACGGCGCAGCGCCGCCGGGTCCAGGTCGGCGCGGAGTGCGCACACACCGTCGTACACGGGCAGCAGGCCGAGGGCCGCGAGTGTGTCGGGAGGGGTGTGCGGGGGTTCCTCGGGGCCGGGAGCGCCCGGTTCACGTGCCGCCCACCAGGCGGCGACGGTCAGGTGCAGCCGTACCGCGAGGAGTCCGGCGAGAACGGTGTCCGGCGGCAGGAGTCCGCCGAGGCCGGGCTCGTACTGGAGGGCCAGCGCGACGACGGCCGTGTCCTTGGGCGTGCCGCCGCTCTCCCGTTCCGGGGCCATCGCGAACTCGGGGACCGCTGGGTCGGACGCGTGGTGGTCCGGTGCGGTGGCCGAGGGGGCCGGGGGGTGCGGTGCGCCCCAGGGGCGGTCGGCGGTCACCACCCGCACCAGCAGACCGTCCTCGGGAGGCAGCCGTCGTACGACGTCCTCGGCGAGCCGGCGCAGCAGGGGGAGTTCGCCGGTGACGCTGTCGTCGCACAGGATCTGGGCGTGCTGGAGGTCGGGGGGTGCCGCGCGGACGTCGTCGGCGTGGGCCGGTTCGTCGGCCGGGCGGATCCACAGTCCCCACGGCAGCACTTCCAGGACCGCGCCGGGGCCGCCCCGGTACAGGCCCTGACGGAGCATCGGCAGATGGCCGAGCGGCCAGCGGTGGTCGGTGGCGAGCGGGGCGCGGGCCGCGGTCCCCGGGTCCGGGGGCAGATGGAGGAACTCGCGGGCGAAGACGGGGCGGCCGGGCGTTCCGTCCGCCGTCAGGAGCAGCATCTCCTCGCGGGCGTCCCGGCCGGTGCGCGGATCGCCGGTGGGGAATCCGTTGCAGACGTGCACCGGCTCCCCGGTGAGGGCGGCCAGCGTCTCGCCGAACGGCCGGTCCCCCGGTCCGGGCACGGCGCCGTACGACACGAAGCGCGGGGCGGCCGGGAGGTGGCCGGGCAGGCCGTGCCAGAAGCGGGCCACGTCCTCGGCGGCCGGGAGCGGTGTGCCGGGTGAGCCGAGGACGACGGTCGGGGCGTCGTCGCGGTGGCGCAGCCGGGCGGCGAGCCGGCCCCGGTGACGGTGCTGGGCGGAGTCCTCCTGCACCGGCCGCAGCCACACCCCGGCGCCCAGCGGTTCGGCGACGGCGGACGGTCCCGCCGGGCGGGGCCGGTCGGGCAGCCAGGCGTCCCACGCGGGACGCGGGAAGCGGCGGGAGAGCAACCGGGTCTCGCCCTGAGGGACGCACCGCAGCCAGCCCCGGCCCCGGTCGGCGCCGATGAACAGGGTGCCCCCGGCCGAGGGACGCAGGATGCCGTCGGGCACCACCACCGGCAGTCCGAGCCGCTGGGCCAGCCGCCGTCCGGCCGGTGCGGCGCCCTGGGCGGGCGTCCGGCCGAACACCACGCGCAGACCGGCGTACCCGGCGGGCACCCGCCGGGCCAGCGCGTCCTCCACGCCGTCCAGCGGGGCGTGCGGCGGCAGGTCCACCACGACGAGGGTGTACTCGGGGTCGGCGGCCAGCCCGGCGGCGAACAGCAGGGACTGACGGTCGGGTCCGGCGGCGGGGTGCACCAGCCAGGCGTCACCGACCCGCCGCACCCCGAACGGCCCGGCGCCGGCCACGGCCGGCGCGCCGTCGAGAAGGGCGGTGCCGGATGCCGAGACTGGTGCGGCTGGTGCGGCTGGTGCGGCTGGTGCGGCGCCGGACGCCGGATGCGGTGTGGTGCCGGATGCCGCGTGCGGTGTGGTGGCGGACGCTGTGTGTGGTGCGGTGGCGGGTTGGGTCGTACGGGAGCGCGTGGGCAGCCAGGGACGCCGTCTGCCGCCGCTGTCGTCGCCGTCCCGGTTCCTCGCCGTCAAGTCGCGGTCCGCCGGGGCGTGCGGCCACGGGGGCCGTTCGCCCCCGTCACCTGGCTGCGTCTCATGCGCGGCATCTCCGTGGTCGTACTGGAACCCCACTGTCCGGTTCGGTGCCGATGATAGGGAGACCGGACCGCCGTCCGGATGGCTCCGCGTCCGTGGGGGAAGGGACTGTGCCCGTGCGGGCACAGTCCCTTCCCCCACGGACGCGGTACCGGGGTGCGGCGCGGGACCCGGTCACGGCGTGCGCGCAGCGGACAGCCGCAGCCAGATCTCGAAGTGGCCCGCCCCCACCGACGTGCGGTACGTCAGCGCGCTCGCCAGCCGGTACCGGCCGGTGGCCCGCATCTCCTGGCGGATCAGGGTCTGCACGTCCCCCGGCTGGTCCGACCGGTCGAGGACCACCCCGTCGAAGTAGCCGTCCCTGATGGCCGCCCGGTAGCCCTCCGGGCCGCTGAGGTGCTGCCCCTTGTACCGTCCCGTCCGCCCGGTGTAGTCGATGTAGAAGATCGACGTCCACAGGGTGTAGTCCGTCAGGCCCTGGCGGCTGAGGTAGTAGACGGGTGCCTCGTGCGGCTGACCGAGCCACTTCTGGCCCGGCCGGACGTTCTTCGCCAGTTCCGGGATCAGATACCCGGTGTCCGGCCAGACGCCGTAGTTCTGCGCGGACTGGGACATGCCGAGGGTCAGCGCGAGCACCCCGACCGCGATCGCCGCCTGCGGGAACCGGAGGTGGGCGCCCATCAGCCGGGACAGGCCCACCCCCGCCATCGGGGCCGCGAACAGCAGCCCGTACCCGATGTGCTTGTGCAGCGAGATGCTGGTCTCCAGGTGGACCTGGTAGGCGGGGGCGAGCAGCGCCGTGCCGGTCAGCAGGGTGCCCAGGGCCAGCCGCCACCAGCGCGGCGGCGCGGCCGGGCGCGCCCCGCCGGGGACCTCCCCGAGCCCGTGCCGCCGCGTGTGCAGCACGGTGCCCAGGCAGGCCAGGGCGAACAGCAGCCCGCCCCAGCGGACGCTGTCGCGCACCAGCGCCGCCACCGACGCGGTGCCGTGGGCACGTTCGGTCGTCGTGCTCTGGATCGCCTGGAGGTAGTCCGTGCCCAGCAGGGCTATCCCCAGCAGCGCCGCCGTGCCCGCGGTGAACACCGCCGCGCGCCGCACCGCCTCCCGCGCGCCGAGCCGCCGGTACGCCACCAGCGCCAGCAGCAGCGCCAGGGTGGGCAGGTACAGCGCCGAGGCGTACTTCACGCCCACCGTGAGCGCGGCCACGGGTGCCGCGGCCAGCGGCAGCGCCGGGTGGCCGCCTGCGTTCCTGACGAGCAGCCAGGCGGTCAGCGCCAGCAGGGACACCGCCGGGGCGTCGTAGGTGGCGAAGTGGCCCAGGAACAGGGTCGACTGGGTGACCGCGAAGACGCCGGCCGCGAGCAGCGCGGAGCGCTCGTTGAACAGCATCCGGGTCAGCGAGTACAGCAGGCCCGTCGCGGCCAGCATGAACCCCAGGCTCAGCAGCCGGACCCCGCTCAGCCCCGCCGCCGAGTCCACCCACGCCGCCAGCACCGGGTACAGGGCGGGCGAGCCGGAGAAGTAGGTGTCGAAACCGCCGTAGTCCGGGGCGCCGTGGAACAGGTGGTCGATCATGGCGTGGCCCGCGTACACGTACAGCGCCTCGTCCTCGAAGGCGCTGTTGTGCAGCCGCAGCGACCGCACCGCCTGCGCCAGCAGCAGACACGCCAGCAGTGCCCGGCTCACCCGGGTCCGGCGCGGAGAGGGCGTCGCGGACCAGCCCCGGTCGGGGACCCGGCCCAGCGCCCAGTCCGCGCGCGTGATCTCGTCGAAGGTGTAGCCCGGGGCGGGCCGCGGGCCGCGCGCCAACGGTACGCGCAGCCGCAGGGTGGACTCCGGGTCGTACCCGCCCGCCCCGGCGTCGGCGGGGTGTGCCTCGGTGGTCGTCATGGGTGCCTCACGTCGAAGCCGAACCGCGGGTCGGCGACCCCGCGCCGGAAGGCCTCCAGCGCCGCGCCGTCCTCGTCGCCGTCGCCGTCTTCGTCGCTGTCGCCGTCCTCCTCGCCGTCGCGGTCGTTGCCGTCGTCGTCGGACCGTTCGGCGGTGCGCTCGGCTGCGTCCAGCCAGACGCAGCCGACCACGTCGTCCCGGGTCGTCACGGCCCGGGTCAGGTCCTCGACGACCGAGGGCTCGCGCCGCCCCTCGGCCACCCCCGTCCCGGCGATCAGCACGGGCGCCCGGGTGAAGGCCCGCGCCTCCTTCACCACCGGCCCGAACAGGGCGGCGTAGGTGCGCGGCCCGGTCCTGCCGTAGCGGCCCGTCGGCCCCACCCAGTCGGCGTACGCGTCACCCGGCCAGTACGGTTTCAGCGCCACCGACGGTTTCGCGGTGACCGTCGGACTCCACACCCACACGACGTTCGACACCCCGGTGTCCTGGAACAGGTCGTGCAGCCGCCGCCACGCCCCCACGAACTCCCCGGCGCTCGCCGCGCCGGCGCCCCAGGGCAGGCCGTGCTCGTTCATACCGGGTGCGAACGCCAGCGCGACCGGCACGTTCAGGTCGCGGACGGCCTCGGCGGTCCGCCGCAGTCGGCTCTCGTCCGCGCCCGCCGCGATCTCCCGCAGGGTCCGCCCCCGGGGCTCCCAGGAGAGGTACGGCAGGATCCGCTGCCGCCACACCGCCGCGACCCGGTCGGCGGGGAAGTCCTCGCCCCAGGAGAACCGCTGCGCCAGCAGGGTGGGCGCCCGGCCCGCCCGCCGCGCCCACAGGTCCAGGTAACCGGCGGTCACCGGCTGACCTTCGAAGGAGACGCCGAGGTACTTGCGGCCGTTGCGGGGCCGGATCAGCCAGGTCACGTCGAACGGCACGTACGGCGCCGTCCGCCGCTCCGTGCCCTCCCCGCCCGCCCCGACGGGCGCCGTACGGCTCGGCGCACAGCCCGTCACCCCGGTCGCCGTGCCGGTCGCAGCGACGGCGCCCGCCGCGACGGCCAGCGCGCGCCGCAGGACGCCCCTGCGGTCCGGCCCGGTCATACGAGCGCCCCGCCGGCCGTCTCGTCGAGTGCCCCGCCAGCCGTGCCGGGGTATACCCCGCTTGCCGTGCCGGGGTATACCCCGCTTGCCGTGCCGGTGTATACCCCGCTTGCCGTCCCCTCAGGTGTCGTGCCGGACGGGGGCTCCTCCGGCCGGGGCACCACCACGACCCGCAGCACGGCGGCGGCGTAGAACAGCCCCGAGGCGAGCGGCAGTGCGAAGTCCTCCGGAACCATCGTGTCCATCCGCCACAGCGCCGCCCCGATCCACAGCGCGGTCGCCGGAACGGTCCACGCCCAGACGCCGATCCACAGCCGCCGCGTGCCGGTGCGGCGCGCCCCGCCCGCCCCCGTGGGCTGCCATCCCATCGCCCGGCCGCGCACCACGTCCCAGATCGCGAACAGGTGCGACCAGCTGTAGAGCAGCCGGGCCGCCCACGCCTCCAGGCGGTACGGCGCCCGGTGCCACAGCGGGTACACGACGACGAGGTACGCCAGCCCCGGCAGCAGCAGCCGCATGTCGGTGAACTTGACCTGCTCCGGGAAGAACAGCAGCAGCACACAGACGATCAGCGGCCCGGTGAACAGCAGCAGCGCGGACTCGACGTAGTAGACGAACCCGGACAGGTAGCACAAGCGGCTTGCGAACCGCATCGGCACCCGCCAGAAGTCCTGGACACTGCCCAGCATGCTCATCGACGCCATGCACCAGCGGTACTGCTGGTTGTAGTACGCCCCGACGGTGTCCGGACACAGGCCGGTCGCCAGGGCCAGCGGCACGTACCGCAGGTCCCAGCCGCGCGCCCGCAGGTCGAAACCGGTGTGCATGTCCTCGGAGTGCTCGATCAGGCTGGTGCCGCCGATCTCCGCGAGCGCCGTGCGCCGGTAGACGGCGCACGAACCGACGCAGATCGAGCCGTCGCTGCGCTGCCGGGACACCTGCACCGACCGGTAGAACAGCTCCTGCACCGCGCCCGCGCCCCGCTCGATCCAGTTCTGCTGGTCCAGCACCCGGAAGAACTGCGGCGACTGCACGATCCCGATGCCCGGACCGGCGTCCATGTACGGCAGCAGCTCGCTGAGGAGGTCGGTGCGCGGCGCGAAGTCCGCGTCCAGGATGAGGATGAACTCGCCGTCGGAGCGGGCGAATCCGTGCCGCAGGTTGCCGGCCTTCTTGAACCGGCCCCGGTCCGGCCGCACCAGGTAGTGGAAGCCGAAGTCGTCCGCCATGGCGGCCACGTCCGGGCTGTCGGAGTCGTCCAGGACCAGGGGCACGACCTCGCCGGGGTAGGCGTCGGCCAGCCGCTCCAGATGCGTCCAGGTGTTGTGCAGCACCTCGATCGGCTCGCCGCACACGGGCAGGAACACGTCCACCGACGGGTACGTGCGCGGTGCCCAGGCCCGCACCAGCGCCCGGTGCGCCGCGAGGTCGAAGCCCCGGCCGGACAGTTCGAGACGCAGCGAGATCAGCACCCCGAGCACCGACAGCAGCAGCACGGGCGCGAAGAACCAGATCCACGGCCCGTGCCGCGCGGAGTCCACCTGGCTGTAGAGCACGCACGCGAACCCCAGGAACGAGGTGCTGGTCAGCCACCAGGTGTGCCGCTCGACGTACGCGTACTTCTCCCGGTCGCCGGGCGGCGTCGGCAGCAGCCCGGCGGGAGCCGCGGTACGGGCCCGCCGTACGACCCCGGAGGAGGTGAGGAGGGAACGTGCAGCCATGCGCGGGAGGCTCCAGGGAGGGCGGCCGGGGGAGGAACGGTGGCCGGAGGGGAGGGATGCGTGGTGTCCGGGGAGGGGAGGGACCTGGGGTGGCCCGGGAGGGGACCGGGGTCACGGTAGGGAGGCGGGTGGCGCGGCAGGTCCGGCGGAGCCGAACGGTGCCTTTCCGGACGCCGATCGTGCACCAAGGAACGCACCCGCCCCGGTGAGGGGCGGCCGTCCCTTCGGACAGAGTCGGCGTTCAAGCGGGCACGGGCCGCGACCTGCTGTTTCCGCCCCCGTCCCGGTCGGGTTGATTGAGAGGGACCCGAGGATGCCGTGCGACGCGACGGCGGAAGGAGTGGGCGGATGGCGACACCGTTCGACGAACAGATCGAGCAGCTGGGAGAGACCTACCGCACCCAGCTCGCGCAGATCGGCGACCTCCAGCGCAGGATGCGCGAGGTGTCCGGTACGGCGACCGCCAAGGCACAGGCCATGAAGGTCACCGTCGGTCCGCAGGGCGAGCTGCTGTCGGTGGAGTTCCCCACCAACGCCTACCGCCGCATGGCCCCCAGGGAACTCGCCGACCTCCTCGTCACCACCGTCCAGGAGGCCCGCGGCAAGGCCACCGTGGAGCTGGCGAAGGTCCTCAGCCCCCATCTGCCCGAGCACGTGGACGCCGAGCAGCTGCTGCACGGCAAGGCCGACGTGGCCGGGCTCCTGCCGAGCGAGCCCGCCATGCCGGACGCGGTACGGGCCTACGTCGAGCAGGGCCGGATGTCCCAGGACCCCGGGGACGGCCCGAGGATCGCCCACCGCTGACGTCCTGCCTGACCCCCGCCCCTTACCCCCGCCCCTTTTACCTCCGCGCCTGACTTTCGCCCCCGGTCCGCCCGCCGGTCCTGCCGTCGGATCCCCTCGGTCCCTTCTCGTCCTGGAGTGAGTGCCGTGCCCGAGCGTCTGATCGTCGACACCGACGGCCTGGAGCACGCCGCGGCGGTGCTGCGGCCGGTCGCGGAGCGGCTCCGGCTGCTCGCCGAGGGCGTGGGACGCCGTATCGAGGCGCTCGGCGACCCGGCCGGTAACGACAAGTTCGGCGAGCAGTTCAAGAGCAAGCACGACCCGTCGGCCGCACTCGTCAGGGAGGGCGCGCACGGGGTGAGCCTGGCCGTGACCGACGCCGGTGACGGACTGGAGAAGATGGCCTCGCTGTTCGAGGCCGCCGAGCACGGCGCCCAGCAGACGACGGCACGGCTGAACGCGCGGTTCGGCAACGGCACCGACGGCGGTACGGGCGGGGGAGGCCGCCGCTAGTGGCCGCCGTTCCCGAGCCGCTGCGGTACATGGCGTACCTCACCGGCACCGAACTGCCCAAGGCGGACCCCGACGGACTGCGGCGACAGGGCGAGATCTGGGCGGACTTCGGGCGCCAGCTCGTCGGCGTGGTCAGCGAGATCAACGCCGCCGACGCACAGGTGCAGGGGCACGTCAGCGGTGAGCCCGCGGAGGCGTTCTCGGCCTACATACGGCAGTTGAACAGCACCCTGCCGGCACTGGCGCAGGCCGCCGACAACCTCCAGGTGATGAGCGACGACTTCGCCCTCCAGGTGGAGCACGCGACCAACCTGGTGATCGCGATGCTGTCCTGGATGCTGGTCGAGCTGGCGTTCCTGCTGAACTCGCTGTTCGGCATCGCCGCGATTCCCGCGCTGATCACGGGCGTACGGCAGATCGTCATGGCGATCCTGCGGCGGCTGCTGATGTCCGCGGCCGTGGGGGCGGGCATGATGACCGGCCTGGAGACCCTGCTCCAGGCGATCGAGATCCTCCAGGGGCACCGCAAGAACCTCGACCCCAAGGCCATCCAGGACATGGCGGTCGGCGGGGCCATCGGCGGCGCGGCCTTCGGCGCGCTGTCCGGACTGGGCCGGGTGGTCGCGCCGAAGCAGTCGAACTCGCTGCTCGGCCGCACGGTGATCGGCGGTGTCGCGGGCGTGGTCGGCGGTGCGGCGGCCAACGCGGCGATCGGCGGCGAACTGGACCTGGGCCTGGCCTTCCTCGGCGGCGCGGCGGGTGCGGCGCTGGGTATGCCGGGTACCGGCGGCGGGCGCCGCCAGGAACCGGACGGCACGGTCACCGGCCTCGTGGACACGGTCAAGTCCCTCCCGGACGCGCCGGACGTCACGGCACCCACAGGCCCGAAGTCCCCGACGACGAACGGCCCCGTCACCCCGACGACGACGACGGCGGCGGTCAGGGACGGAGGGGGTGGTGAGGGTGGCGGCGAGGGGGGCGGTGCGGGGGGTGGTGCGGGGAGCGGCACGGGGAGAGGCACGGGCGCGCAGGGCACGACGGCCGGGGGTTCCGGCCGGGGCGGTTCGACGGGTTCGACGGGTTCGACGGGGGCGGTGGGTTCGACGGCCGGTGGTCCGGCGCGTGCGGAGGCCGGGGGGTCGACGCGTTCGGTGGGTTCGACGGCTGGTGGTCCGGTGCGTGCGGAGATCGGGGCGTCGACGGCTACGACGGGTCCGGAAGGGGCGGCGGGTTCGTCTGGGGCGGTGGGTTCGGCGGTCGGGGGTTCCGGCGTGCGTGGAGCGGCGGGAAGGGGCTCTGCCGACGTCGGGGAGTCCGTCCCCGGGACTCCGGACGCGGGCGGGGCCAGTGGCACGACGACCAATGTGACCGGCCCCGCTGTTTCGGCGAGCGGCGGTCCCGCCGGGGGCAGGGCGCCGCAGGACGGACTGCCGGGTTTCGGGGAGTCCGCTCCCACGCCGACGACCACGCCGGGGGCGTCCCGCGCCCCGGTGGACACGGAGGGTGCCGCGCCGGAGGCCAGGGGTACGGCGCCCGCGACGCCGTCCGGAGTCCCGGGGACGGGCTCGGTCGCCGAGAACGCGGGCGTACGGACGTCCACGGGCGATGTCCAGCAGGCCGCCGGCGGTTCCCGTGCGGAGCAGCCCGTCGCGGGCGGCTCGACGGGGACGCCCTCCCCGGTGCGCGCCGACGCCCCCACCGGAACGGCCACCCCACCCCGCCCCACGGAGGCGACCCCTTCGGCGACCACGACCACGACCACGGTCCCCGAGACGCGGACCGCCGGCCCCGGTCCGGAGACCCGTACGGCCGCCCCGGACTCCGGGGTCCGGACCGTCACGCCCGCTCCCGACGCCCGCACGCCGCTCTCCGCTGCCGAGACGCGGACCGTCGCGCCTGGCCCGGAGGCCCGAACCGCCGTTCCGGACACGGGTATCCGGACCACCGCCTCGGGCCCGGAGGCCCGGATCGCCGCCTCAGGCCTCGACACCCGTACGACCACGACCCTTCCCGCCGCCGAAACGCGGACCGTCACCCCGGGTCCGGAGGCGCGGACCGCCGCCCCGGCCCCCGACACCCGCACGAGCACCCCCGGCCCCGAAACGCGGGCCGCCACCCCGACCGCCCAGAACCGGATCGCGACCTCCGCGCCCTCTCCCACCCCCGACCCCCGGACCGTCCCGGCGACGGCCCCGGGTGGCTCGGTGTCCGCTCCCGCGCGGGGCGGTGCGGCCGCCTCGGCTGCTCCCGGGCATGGCGTCCCGGTGGAGCGGACCGTCGTCGCCGGTCCGTCCGGGACCCGGAGCGGTGCCGGGACGGAGCCGGGTACGCCCTCCTCGGGTGCGGCCACCGGTGCCGGGTCCTCCGGCACCCGTCAGGAGGCGCCGACGGGCGCCACCGAGCCGCCCAGGCAGACCGGTTCCTCCGACGAGGTTCCGGGCGCGGCACCCGCCGTCGGCTCCCCCTCTACGGAACATGCGGCGGCCCGCGCCGACTCCGGCGTCCGTACCGAGCGCACCCCGGACGCCAACGGGCTTCCCGACCAAGGGACTTCGACGTCTCACGACGCCCCGGTCGCGCACCAGCCCGAACCGGCGCGCAACGGGACTCCGCCCAAAACACCCGGCGAAGGGAACACAGCGGCCACACCCGCACCCGCCCAGGCACGTCCCGCCGCCGATCCGGGGCCTTCGCCCCGCAAGCCGCTGGCGTACGCCTATGCCTTCAAGGAGGACGATCCGAGGCTCGCGGAGAGCTGGCGGACTGAGCAGGCGGCGCTGGTCGACGAGACGCGGCTGAGGCTGCGGTTGGAGGACGCCGCCGGGAAGCGCGTGGACCAGGCGTTCGCGGAGCGTCTCGGTCCGGCGGGTCAGGACAGCCGGCGTACCCGCATGGCGGTCGAGGAGTGGCGTCAGGAGGTCAGGGACCGTTTCGACCAGCGGTGGCGGGCCGACCTGACGGAGTACCTGGAGCACCGGACCATCAGCCGGCAGACGCTCCTCTCCCGCTTCGACGAGCTGTCCGCCGGTCTGCGGGACGACGTCGAGGGAACGGCCGCCGCCCACGAGGCGCGTGAGAGGGCGGGCGCGGCCTTCGACGGGACAATGGCCGGACTCCGCAGGAACCCGTCCCCGTCGGGGCGCCCCTGGACGGAGCCGTCCGCGGCGGCGGTGGAGCGGGCCCGCCGGACCCTCGTACGGGACGCGGCGGAGGAGGCGTACGGACGGGGACGGCGGCAACCCGGTTCGGGCGGGCCGGAGCCGGAGGCGGGGCTCGCGCGGCTGACCCGGGGGGTTCGGGCGCGCCTGGAGTGGGAGGCGCGGGCCGACGCCGCGTTCGAGCGGGCGGTGGACGCGGCGGGCGTCCGCCGCCACCTGGGGCGGGATCCCGGCGGTGACGACGGTCCCGGGACGTGGCTGGAGCGGGCGCGCGCGGAGTTCCGTACGGATGCCGAACAGCGCGCCGGGAGGCTGCCGAGCGGCGCAGAGCGAGACCCCTGGCGGCTCTCCGCCGAGGAGTGGGGGGCGCGACGGCGGTCCCTGGAACCGGCGTTCCGGGACCTGGAGAACCGTTGGGGCGCCCGGCTGCGGGCGGCGGCGGTGGAGGACAGTCTGCGCGCGGGCCTGGAGGAGAAGATCACGGCGGCCCGTAGCGACTGGGCCGGGCGGTCCGTCCTGCGCTCGACCGAGCGGGCCGGTCGCGACCCCGACCCCGATCCCGACCCCGGCGCGGTGGCGGCCGGGCACCGCGCCGACCTGGACACGGCCAGGGACGAGTTCCTGGCGGGACGGCAGCCGCGGGAGCTGACGGCACGGCAGTGGAAGGCGTACGCCACGCATCTGCGGCAGGCCGACGACCGGCTGACCCGGGACCTGCCGACGCGGCTGGAGTTCCAGCTCGGTCTGGAACGGGCCCTGCGGGTGACGGACACGCTGTTCTCCCGCGCGGAGACGGGTGAGCCGGTCCCGCCACGGGTGCGCACCGCGGTCCGGGACGAGGCCACCCGGGTCTTCGGCGAACTCGCGGGCCGGGACGGCGACGGGGGCTGGCGGCTGCGGCGGATCGCGCAGGCGGAGGCGGCGTTCGACCGCGAGTACGTGCCGGTGGTCGAGCGGTCCCTGCCGCACCGGACCGCGCTGGAGGACGCCACCGCACGCGCCCGGGAGGAGGCGGACTCCCGCTTCCAACGACTCACGCTCGACCGGCTCACGGCCGACCGGCTCACGGCCGACCGGGACGCGGCCGACCGGGACGCGGCCGACCGGGACGCGGCCGACCGGGACGCAGACCGGGCCATGGACGGCGACGGCGCCCGAGACGGGGACAGGGCCCGAGCCGGCGATGGAGCCCGAGCCGAAGGCAGAGCCCGGGACGGAGACGGGCTCCGGGACGGGAACGGGGTCCGGGACGGAGTCCTCGACAGGGATCAGGGCGTCAGTCAGGGGCGGCGCCTGTTCGACCTGGACGACGCCGCTCACGACCGGATCGCGGACGCCTTCCGCGCCGACTGGGCGCAGCGTTTCCAGGACGTCCACGGACCGGCCGCGCCCGTCGTCGCCGCGCGGACGCTCCACCTCGACCCCTTCGCCTTCCGCGGTGACGACCCGGAGCTGGCCGTGCGGTGGCGGGCGGAGCAGGAGACGGTCGTCGGACGCTTCCAGGACCGTTTCTCGGTGGAGGAGACGGCTCAGCGTCGGCTGGACGACGCCTTCGCCGAACAGCTCGCCGACCCCCGCCCGGCCAACGAACGCCCGTACGCCGATGCCCTGGACTCGGCTGGCGACGGCGACGGCGAGGGCGGCGACGCGCGTGCGGTCCGGTCGTCCGTGCGCCAGGAGTCCGCCGAGGGCGAGTTCCTGCTGCGCGGCGAGAACATCGAGCTGCCGCCCGAGGCGCGCGCGATCGCCGAGGGCTGGCGCCTGCACGTCAAGGAGCGGTTCGACGAGCGTTGGCGCGCCGACTACGAGGAGTACCGGCGGGGCGACATCGCCCGGTCGGAGTTCGCCTTCCGGTTCGACGAGCTCTCCGCCGGTCTGCGGGACGACTTCGAGATCACCGCCGGTGCACGGCACACCCACGAGGTGGCGGGGGCGTTCTTCGACGAGGCGCTCACCGGCATCCGTCTGGAGGCGCCCTTCGAGCCCGTGCGCCTGTGGCGTGGATCGGGGGGTGCCTGGACGGACCCGTCGGCGGCGGTGGTGGAGCGGGCCCGTGCCTCGTTCACGCGGGACGCGGCGGCCGAGGTGCACCGGCTGGCCGAGACCCGGCGCACCGAGAACGGCTCGCGGGCCCAGCCGCTGGACTGGACACGGCTCCACGACGACCTGAACACCGGGATCGCGCAGCTGACCCAGGGCGTACGGGCGCGGGTGGAGCTGGAGGCCCGCGCCGACGCCGTGTTCGAGCGGGCGGTGGACGCGGCCGGTGTCCGCCGCCATCTGGAGCGGAACACCGACGGCGACGCCGACGCCGACACCGAAGGTGGTTCCGACGGCGGCCCCGGCGCTTGGCTGGAGGGGGCACGTGACGAGTTCCGCACCGAGTTCCAGGAGCGGACGCTGCGGCTGCCGGGCCGGGAGGGCCCGGAGACCCTGCGGCTGACCGCCGACGCGTGGCGGGCGCGGCGGCACACCCTGGAGCCGGTGTTCCGGGACCTGGAGAACCGTTGGGGTGCCCGGCTGCGGGCGGCGGCGGTGGAGGACAGCCTGCGCACGGGGCTGGAGGAGAAGGTCACGGCGGCCGGCGGTGACTGGATCCGGCGTTCCCGGCTGTGGTCGCTGGAGGACAACGCCGTCGACCGTGAGGCGGTGACGGCCGGTCACCGGGCGGACCTGGACACGGCCAGGGACGGCTTCCTGAAGGGGCGGCAGCCGCGGGAGCTGACGGCACGGCAGTGGAAGGCGTACGCCACGCATCTGCGGCAGGCCGACGACCGGCTGACCCGGGACCTGCCCGCCCGCATGGAGTTCCAGCTCGGCCTGGAGAAGGCGCTGAAGGCGGCCGACGCCGTCGTCACCCGCGCGGACGTGCCGGAGTCGGTGGCACCGAGGGTCCGCGACGCGGTCCGGGACAACGTCACCAAGGTCTTCGGCGACCTTGCGGGCCGGGACGGCGACGGGCAGCTGCGGCTGGACCGGGTGAAGCACGCCGACACCGTCTTCACCCGCGAGTACCTGCCGGTGGTCGACCGGTCCCTGCCGGAGTGGGCGGCGCTGGAGGGCGCCATGAGCCGCGCCCTGAGCGAGGGCGGTGACGGCTTCCACCGGATCACGGCCGGGCAGAGCGAGCTGACCGGCCGCGAACGCCGCGTCTTCGCCGTGGAGGAGACGACGTACGACCGGCTCTCGGACGAGTTCCGCACCGACTGGATGCGGCGCTTCCACGAGCTGTACGGCCCGTCCGAACGAGACCTGCGCGCCTGGCTGGACCGGGAGCGGGACGCCGGTGACGCCCTCACGGCCCGGGTACGCGCCGAGTGGGAGGCACTGGCCGACGAGGTCCGCAACCCGTACCACCTGCGCCAGTCGCGCGAGACGGAGGCCCGGGCCGCGCGCGAGGCCGCCGAGCTGGAGAACGCGCGCTGGCGGGCCCGGACGGCGGCGAACTTCCAGGACGTCATCGGCCGCAACGACTTCCTCCGGGAGATGGCCCGGCAGGTCGAGACACCGTCCGAGGCGCTCACGAACGGGCGACTGCGCCACGAGTACGAACAGCGGCTGACGGACCTGCGCGACCGTTTCTCCCAGCAGTGGGACGCGGCCCGCACCCCCGGCACCCACGACGGCGGCACCGCCCGCACCCCCGGCGCCCACGACATTGGCACCACCCTCGCTCGCGCCGACCTGGTGGACACGGCGCGCGCCGAGTGGCGGCGGACCGTCGAGGAGTTCCAGCGGCGCGACGAGGCGTACCGGACCTGGCGGGACAACCCGGCCTGGCGCCTGGACCCGGCGCGCCCGGACGTCGAACGGGTCCCCTTCGAGGACGTCGCGCGCCCGGCCGACGGGCCGCCGGTCCATGCCCCCGGCTCCGGGACGGCGCAGTTGCTCCGGCAGTCGTCGCCGACCGTGGCGCGGGACCTGGACGGGCTCCGGGACGCCGTCGAGGCCCGGGACCGCGCCCACACCGAGTTCGACGCCCGGCTGTCGCGCCACCCGGGCACGGCCGCGGTCCTCGCTGCCGACGTGGTTCCGGACACCGGCATGATCCGGGACACCGACGTGGTCGGGGACGCCCGGCGGACGTTCGCCGCCTCGTACGCGGAGGACCCCGCCACGGCGCTCGCGGGCCTCGACCGTCAGCTCGCGTCGGTCCGGGACGCCCTCGCCGCGCGCGACCGGGCGGACGGCGTCTTCGCACGCGAGATCGCCACGGTCTCGGTCGGTCCGGTCGGTCCGGTCGGTTCGGTCGCGTCAGTCGCTTTGGGCGCCTCGGTGGCGGCCGTCGCGGCCGTGTCGGTGTCGGCCCAGGAGAGCGGCTTCCGTGACTCCCCGCAGGCGCAGGCCCTGCGGGAGGAGTTCCGTACCACCACGGCTGCGGAGGAGGTCGTGGCGGAGTACCGGCAGCGCTACGCCGAGGCCCGGACGGCGTGGACCGCCGCACGGGAGGCGCGCGCGGCCTTCGACAAGGCCTTGCTGACACCGCGGGGCCATGACCGCCGGGCCGACCTGGCGGACGGCCGGGCCGACGCCACCGCCCCGGAGCGCCGCTGGTACGACCGACAGCTCACCGCTCTGCGCGGGGCGTACGTCACCGACCGGGTCGCACTCATGGCCGATGGCGATGCCGATGCCGATGCCAACGGCGGTGCCGGTGCCGGTGCAGACGACGGCATCCGCGAGGAACGGCTGGCACGGTTGGACGAGGACACCCGGCACATCGCGCGCGAGCTCCAGCAGCGTGCCCGCGGGGCAGTGGCCCTGGAGCGCGCACTGGCGGACCGCACCGCGCGATTCGGCCCCGACCTGGCGTGGCAGCCCGGTCTGACGCAGTGGTACGAGCAGCGGCGCGGTGAGCTGACCGAGCCGCTCCGGGCCCGGCTCGACCTCCTGCGCCCGCAGGAGCGGACCGAGGCGCTGACACGGCTGCTGACCCAGCTCGACGCACTGCGCACGGTCACCGCGGCCCGCCACCGGATCCACCAGGACTTCACCGCACTGATGGCGGACCGGCCGGGCGAGCCCCTGACGATCACCCGGGAGGACACCGCCCTGTGGGCCCGGGAACGGATCGAGGCGCTGCGCCAGGAGTACACGCGGGCTGCCGAGACAGCAGCCGACCACGCCGGCGATGCGGCGGACCATGCGGCCGGCACGGCCTTCGCCGTCGGCCAGTACGTCTCCGCGCGGGTCCCGCTCGCCGCCGCGCCCGTGCACGCGGCGGCGGACGACTGGCGGACCCCGGCCTGGCAGGACGCGCAACGGGACCTGCACCGGCGGTACGCCGACGAGTTCGCCGCACTGCGCGCCGAGCAGGAACCGGGTGAGGCGGGCGACGCGGAGATCCCGCACCATGCGGACCACGCTGACGACCTCGCGTTCCAGCAATGGGCGCGCGAGTCGGCACCACGGCTGACGGACGACCAGCTCACCCGGGTCCGCGAGCGGGCCCGTGAGGAGTTCGGCCGGTTCACCGCCAGTGCCACCGTTATCCCCCTCGCCACGGCCGCCGACCCGGCCACGGCCACCGCCACTGACCCGGTCACGGCCACTGACCCGGTCACGGCCACTGACCCGGTCACGGCCACTGCCACTGACCCGGCCACGGCCACTGACCCGGTCACGGCCAACGCCACTGACCCGGCCACGGCCGCCGCTACGGTCACGCCCACCGCCCCGCCCGAGGACAGCACCGACACGGTCTCCGACGGCGCCGCGCTCCGGCTCGCCTTCGACGCCGCCGCAATGTGGGAACTGGCGCTGGCCCGGGGCGAGTCGGCGTTCGACACCACGTTCCGCACCGTGTGGGGCGGCCAGGTCACCAGGACCTGGCGGCAGCCCACCGCACCCGCCGACACGGCCCCCTTCGCCCTGACCGCCGGCCTCGTCAAGGCGGCCGAGGACGAAACCCGCCGGGGTTTCCGCAGGGAGTGGGACGTCTGCCTGCGGGAGATCCTCACCCCGGTGACGACGCGGGCGGAGCTGCCCGGCGCGTACCGGGAGGCGGCCCGGCGGCTGCGTGCCCTGCTCGGCACCGTCCCCGGCCGGCTCGACCACCACGTCCTGCTGCACGGGCACCTCGACCGGCTCCGCGAGACGGCCGAGGACACGGCGGCCGCCCTGGACCGGCACCTCGACGCGCCGAGCCGAGAACTGCTCGCCGCCTTCGGCGTCACGGACACCGAGGCGCCGGAGGTCTCCGTCCCGGGCCTGACCCGGGTCCTCGACACGGCCGCCGCCACCCTCGTCGACGACTACGAGCGCGTCTTGCCGGTGTGGGGCGCCGCCTCCGGCACGGTCTCGCAGGGCCGCGAACTGCCCGGGGAGTGGCGGGATCGCTTCACCGGCCTGCTGGACACCCTGCCCGCACGGCTGGCCACCCAGGCGGTCCAGGAAGCGCAGATCGTGCGCTCCCAGGAGGCGGTGGAACGGGCCGCCGCGTCCTGGTCCGCGACTGCCTCCGGGGCGGGACACGCGTTCCTCGACCACTTCGGCGTCGACTTCGCCCAGCCGCGGCCGGGTCATCTGCGGGCGCTGGAACGGTACGTGGCCGCCGAGGTCGGCCACCGCTTCGACAGCGTCGTCACCGCGTCCGGCACGCTTCCCCCGGCCGAGCGCGCACGGCAGTGGCGCACGGTGTACGACGAGGCCACCGACCAGGACCGGCTGCACCTGTGGCTCACCCTCCGCCACGCGCGCGACCAGGTTACGGGCACGGCTGGCCGTGTCTTCGACGGACAGCTCGGCCAGTGGCGTGCCGCCCACCCCGGTACGCCCCTCGCCGAGGCGGCCCTCTCCCGCGCCCGGGCCGGTCTGGACGAGCGGCTGCTGAACGCCTTCGACGCCCTGTTCGCCGCCGCCACCGTCACCCGCGACGACCTGCCCGGCCTGCTGCACCGCTGGCGGAACGTCCTCGCCGACGAGGCCCGCGCCCTGCCCGCGCACCTCGCCTTCGAGAGCGGCATCGCCCCCGTGCTGGCCGCCACCGCCGAGTCCTTCGAGACGCTCCGCACACGCCTGGGATACGACGGGGACCGGTCGGACGATGTCGCCGCCCGCTTCCGGGCCGACGTCCTCGCCGCCTACACCACCCTCTGGGCCCCACGGGCACTGTCCGCCTCCTGGTCCGTAGGCGACGACAGTGATGCCAGGGCTGACAGTGGTGCCAGGGCTGACATGGCCGACACCACGACGAACACCGGAACCGACGGCGCCATCGACACCACCGCCGCCACGGATACCGCCCCCGACGGCCGGGTCATCGGCGATGACCTGTTCGACATCCATGAAGTGAGCGATGTGGCCGCGCGGTTCGGCGTCTCCAGTCCTACCGCAGAGGACCTGCTCGTCGTCGCGGGAGGCTACCTCGCCGCCGCGCTGGAGATCGGGCGGGAGCCCGAGGTCGAGGCCCGCCGGGTGGCGCGCCGGATCGCGCTGGTCAGGATCGCCGAGAGCCTGCACGTCCAGGGCCCCGCCGCCGCCGAGGCGCTCGCCGACCGGTTGGCGGCGGACAACCCGGAGCTGCGGGCCGCCGTTCCGGGCGTGCGCGCGGGCGCCCCCAAGCGCAAGCCGGCCGCCGCCAGGAACACCACCCCCGCCAACACATCCGCGTCCCCCGCCGTCGCCCCTGCTCCCGCTCCCGCTCCCGAACAGGACCGGAGCGGCCCGAACCAGTCGTCCACCTCCTCATCGGCCACCGCCTTCGGCTCCACCTCCACCTCCGCGCCCGCTCCCATGACCGCCGCCGCCCGCCCCGAACAGGCGCCCGCGCCCCTCCCTCTGACCGCCCGGACCCAACTGGACCGTGCCGCCGCCTCCGCCACCACGACGACCCCGCACCGCAAGGCCCAACTCCTCGGGCGGGTGACCGGTCTGGTGCAGAGCGCCGGATGGCACGACCTGATCCCGGTCGTGGCGCTGACCAATCTCGTGAGCGTCGACCCGCGGTGGACCGACGAGGCCAACCGCCCGCTGGTGGTAAGGGCGTTGCGGCCGGACGCCGTCCACCTCGTCGAACGGGCGGAGGCGAACCCCTGGCTCAACGTGTTCCTGCTCTCCCACCCCGACATGCCGGACGTGCTCGCCTCCTCGCCCACCCTGCTGCGCACCCTCGACGAAATGCCGCAGCGCCACCCGGCCCAGGCCGAGACGTTCGCCGTCGAGAGCGGCCTTCTCGCGGCTCTGGTGGCGAGGGCGCCCTCGGGCCGCCGCGACGTACTCGACGCGATCGAGAACGGCGCCTCGTGGACCGACAGGCTCTTCACCTTCCCCGCACTGGCCGACCGGCTGTCCGGCCAGTTCGACCTGCTGCGGACCGTGGCGTCGTCGGGCCTGCCCGCACTGAGCGCTCTCGTCGCGCGGGTGCCGGAGGCCGCGGAGGCGCTGCCCCGGGGCGACCGGCCGGTCCAGCGGGCCGAAGTCCTCGCGCACGAAACGGCGTTGCTGGCCGGCCTCCTCTCGGCCACCACCCCACCCGTCACCACTCCATCTGTCGCCACCCCGCCCGTCACCACTCCATCTGTCGCCGCCCCGTCCGGTACCACTGCATCCGTCACCCCCGCGCCCATCGACTACCGACAACTCTTCGCCCACGAGGATCTGCGCACCGCGCTGCGCTCACGCGCCGACCAGACGTACGCCCTCTTCCACGTGCCCGGACTGCTCGCGCTGGCGATGCGGGACACCTCGGCCCTCGACGTCCTCGCGCGCAGCCCGCGTCTGATCGACGTCCTGCCGGACGTGCCCGCCTTCGGCGCGCGGATCGCCCGTTCCAGGGTGCTCGTCGAGGCCGCGGTGGACAACGTCGCGGTGGCCAAGGTGCTCTCCCACGACCCACGCGCCTTCGACTCAGTGCCCGACGACCGGCTCGCCGAGGCGCTGGGCGAGGCCGTCGCCCCGCACCGGCGGACCTCCCGCGGCCCGGAACCGGCAGCCTACGCACCGCCGTTGGAGCGGCTGCGGGCCGCCGACGCCACCGCGGCGACCGTGCTCGCCGATCCGGCGCAGGCCCGGGTGGTGGAAGGGGAGAAGGGGCTCGCCGAGGCGCTGGCCCGGCACCCCGGTCTGCTGTCCGAGCCCCACCAGTACCGCCGACTGCTGCGGCCCGGCAGCGCGCCCCTGCGCGCGCTGGTCGCCGGGGCCGGGCCCGACGAGCTGTTCGCCCCGGGTGTGCTCGCCACCGTGCTGCGCCATCCCGTCCTGGAGAACGCCGCGACCGGCGCCGACGGCGTTCCCGTCGTCCGGCGGCTGGCGGGCTTCCTGGCCGAGCGGCCGGACCTGCGTGAGGCGTTGTACCGCAACCCGGCCGTGGCCGACACCGTGGCCGCCGTCTCGGCGGCCGTCGTCATGCACCAGCGCTACGACGGCCTCGGCGCCCGCCTGCTCACCGACGACCGCCCCGCGGTACTGCTCCGCATCCCGGGCGGCGAGGCCCTGCTCATCGCGCTGCGGGACAAGCGCGCGGACGTCCTGGACGCCGTCACCGAGAACGGCGGCGCCCTGCTGACCCTGTTCGTCCGCAACCCCCGTGCGGCGGCGGCCCTGTCGACCCCCGCCTTCCTCACCAACATCCGCGACCACCCGCTCCTGGTAAGCGAGTTGGCGAAGCGGCCCGCCCTGCCGCTGTCGGCGCAGCACTGGAAGCGCCTCTACGGCGACCGGCGGATGCTGGCCGCCCTCGAAACCCGCACCGACGCAAGGGAGTTGCTGCTCACCGCCCCCGAGGCGCTCGCCGAGGCCGTGGCCCGGCCCGTCTTCGGACTGACCCTGCTCACCAGGCGAATCGACGACGCGCTCACCCGGATAACCGGGACGAAGAAGAACACCAAGAACAAGAAGAGCCGCGCCTGGATCAACGACCTCCTGGAGACGGTCCGTTCGACCGGCGAGCCCGCCGTGTCGGTGGAGGGCATCGTCTTCCAGCCGCACGACTTCACGCTCGCGGAACTGTTCCACCGCACCGAGCAGGAGGCCGAGACGGTCCTGCGCGCCCGGTTCAGCGGTGACTCGGCCGAGCGGAACACCCACCTCCTCGCCGTCAACCGCGACACCCGCGCCCACTCCCGGATCCTCGAACTCGCCCGTTCCCGGCCCGCCTTGGGCGCGGCGTTGTTCCGCAACAGCGAACTCCTGCCCACGCTGCGCGACCGCGAGGGCCTGCTGGACCTGGTCGCCGACCCCACCGACTTCAGTCTGTCGCTGATCCACGCACAACCGCCGTTCACCCGGGCGCTGCGCACCAACGACTACCTCTACCGGTTCTTCGTCACCGACCGACGCAACCGCCTCTGGCTGGCCGACAACCCCCACCTGCTGCCCCGGTACGTCGACAGCCCGGACCTCGCCCGGCTCATGATGTACCGCCCCGACGTCAACAGCAGGCTGCACAGCCGCTCCGACGTCACCCTGATCAGCCGCAGCAACGACGTCGTCCGGGTTCTCGCGGACGGCGGTCCCGCCGCCGACCTGCTCATGCGGGAGACGGAACTGCGCGGGGACCTCGCCCGGGCCGTGACCCGCTCCCGCGGTCCGGTGGTGGTCCGCGCGGCGGTCAGCAGCCTGCCCCTGCTGACCGCCCTGAGCAGCCGCCCCGAACTGCTGACCGTCCTCACGGCCGTCCCCGGCCTCGGGGATGCCCTCGCCGACCGGCCCGACGTCCTCACCACGGAGTCGGCGTACCTCGGAGTTCTCGACAACGCGTCCCTGGCGAGCCTGCTCATCCGGCACCAGGACCAGATCCGCGTGGTGCTGGGCGACCCCGAGCTGGCGCGCACCGCCACCGTCGCCCCCGGCGTCGTCAGCGCGCTGGCGGCCGACGAGCAGGTCGCCCGGCTGCTCCAGCGCCGCCCCGCCGTCCACCGGCTGCTGCGCCGGCACCCGGAGACCACCGACCGGCTCACCGAGCCCGGCTTCGCCCTGCGCCGGGCCCTGGAGTCGGTGCGCGGCCTGCCCGAGACGCTGGCCGACGAGCCCCGGATCTGGCGGGACGTGCGGACGGCGCCCTGGCTCACGGAGGCCCTGCTGCGCAGCCACCGCCTCCTCGACGAGGCACGCGCCGACAGCCCCCTGTGGCGGGCGGCCCGCGCCGACCGGACCCTGGCGGAAGCACTGACCGCCCAGCTCGTACGACGTCTCGCCCCGCGCCGGACGCTGCTGACCGCCCTCGCCGCACGGGACACCGCCGACGCCCGGCTGGACGCCGCCGACACCCGCGCGCTGCTGTCCGACACCGCGCTGACCGGCTTCCTCGACGACGAACCCCGGTTCACCGCCCGCTTTTTGGCCACCCCGGCCTGGGCGGCCCACGCACTGCGCACCCCGGGCACCGCCGAGGCCCTGCGCGCCCTGGCCCGCGGCGGACGCCTGTCCGCGCTGGCCGACGAACCGTCACCGGAACCGCTGCTGCGCGCCCTCACCGGGAGCACCGAGCCCGCCCGTACGACGACGGCCCCCGTGACCCGGGCAGGGCAGGCCGGCCGCCGCGAGGCCACGGCCACCGTCCGCCGAGGGGACACCACCGCGCACCGGACGGACCGTCCGGCGAACCGGCCCGCCGCCACCTCGGTGTGGGCCGAGGCACTGGCCACCGTCCCGGAAGCCGCCGAACTGCTGCTGAACCCGGGCGGCGCCCCCCTCGCCGAGGCCCTGCCCGGCCACCCCGAGCTGCTGCCCCTGCTGCTCGGCGCGCCGACGGTGGCCGAGGACCTCAGGAAGGACCCCGCGCTGTGGCGCGACTACACGTTCGCGCCCTTCCTCGGCACCTCCGAGGCCGCCCTGGTCGCCTTCGAGGAGGACTACCACCGGTGGCTGGACGGGCTGGGCCTGGTCCTCGAAGGGGACTACCGGTCGCGCGTCGCCGACGCCGCGCGCGCGGTGTGGAACCGGGCCCGTGCCGAACGCGAGGCCGAACGGTCTCGGGAGAGCGCCGAGGTCGAGCGGCGGATGGCCGCCTTCGCCCCGCACGACAGCGGCACCTGGGAGTACAGCGGACGCCTGGTCCACGCCGCGCACGTGCGTCCGGACCGGTTCTCGGCGGCCCACGCGCAGGTGCTCGGCGAGGTCGCGTCCGGCCTGCGCCGCCCCCAGGAGAGCGCCGTCCACGCCAACAAGGCGCTCCACGTCCACCTGGACGGCGGCAGCGGCGGCGCCTCCCTCGCCCATGTCCTGGCCCCCGACGGCCGCGTGGACACCCTGGTCTACGCCCTCAGCACCTCCCGGCAGGGCAACAAGTACCAGTGGGAGGGGCACGGCGGACGGTACGTGGACGGGCCCCTGGACCTCGACGCCGTGCGCAACGCACCGGCCATCATGGCCTCCACCGACCTGGTCCGGCGGGCCACCCGGCCCACCGCCCCCCAGACGGCCCAGGCGGTCCAGCCGGCCCAGACCGTTCCCACCGCTCAGACCGCCCGGCCCGCCGCCAGGAACAAGGGCAAGGGCAAGGGCAGAAGCACCGCGGGACCTACCCCCGCCACGGGTCCCGCCCCCACGGTCGGCGTCGTCCCCATGGCCGGCGCCGTCCCGGTGGCAGCCGCACAGCCCCTCGTGGCGGACCCCGAACTGAGGCGCCTGACCGACGCGTTGACCGCGTACCACACGGCGCTGACCGAGCACGCCGCCGCGCGCCAGACAAGGAACGCGGCACGGACCCAGAGCAAGGCGCAGGGCCGCCTGGAGGAGACCCGCCGCACCCTGCGCGAGTTGGGGCTCGACCCCGACACCCGCGACCCCGACACGCGCGACCCCGAGACCCTGGCCGGGGACGTCGCCCGGCTGCGCATGAGTGCCCCGGTCCGGCAGCCCGACACTCACCCCGGAACCCGCGCGGACGAGACGACCGCCGCGGCGCACGGGCCGCACGCGGACGCGGCGCGCCTCCGCCCCCTGATGCTGCACGACCTCGACACGCGCGAACTGCTCGACGGCGGCGGGCGGGTCGTCGGACACGACCTCGTCCCCACCTCCGACCCCGCCGCCGGCCGCCGCATCCGGGTCGCCGAGGGCGCCTCCGTCTGGCGCCTCGACTACGACCCCGGCGTGCCCGCGGTCTCCGGGCCCGCCGTCCTCGCCCACCGCGACGGAGCACCGGTACGGCTGACCCCGCACGCCTTCGCGGACCTCGTCGCCCGGCACCGTTCCCGGCCCGGCCCGGTGTGGCTGGTCGCCCCGCGCGCCGCCCGGTACGGCCTCGACCTGGCGAGGACCGTCGCCGACCGCACCGGGACCCGCGTCTACACCCACACCGGCCATGTCGACCTGTCCACGACACCGTTCGGCGACACATTGGTCCGGGCGGCCGGCGCAACCCGGCAGGAACCGGACCCGGGCCAGTGGGTGTACGTGGACCCGGACACGGCCCGTACGGTGGACCCTTCCCGCCCGTCGGAACAGGCGCAGGAGACCGGCCCCGAGCAGCACGTCACCACCGTCACCGGCGAGCGGGTGCACGTCCGGGCCCTCGCGCTGACCCCCGTCGCCGATTCCGGGGGACGCCTGACCGGCCACGTCTCGCTCCCCGACGAGCAACTCACCGCCCACGGAACGGCCTTCGCCCAACTGTCCGGCACGGAGCGCTACGACGTGCTGTCCGAGCGCGGGGAGAGCCAGGGCCTCGCGGGTGTGACCCCGTGGACCGGCGCCGGAGCGCGTCACCTGCTCGTCTCCCACGGCGTCCGCGACGCCCCGCACACCGACCTGACCACCCGTGACGGCCGGGTGCTGACGTTCGCGGGCGACCAGGTGGCGGCGGTGCTGCGCCGCCGGGCCAGCCTGCGCGCCTTCCGGAGGGACGCCGCGCGCCGCGCGGACAGTTCGGTGGTCGTGGTGACCTGCTACGCGGCCGCCACCACGGCCGCCCGCCCGACCGCGTACGTCCAGCACCTGGCCGACGGTCTGGGCCTGCCGGTCACGGGGCCCACGGGACCGCTGGAGATCGGCCCCGGCCGTATCGTCCTGGTGCCCTCGGGCGGAGTGGCCGGCTGGCGGACCGCGCGGCCCGGCGAGCGCACCACGCAGTTCCGGGAACCCACCGCGTGGGACGGCACCGGGACACGGGGCACTTCCCAGGACGGGTCCGGAACGCGAGGCACTCTCCAGGACGGGTCCGGAACGCGAGGCACTCTCCAGGACGGGGTCGGGACACGGGGCACTCTCCAGGACGGGGCCGAGACACGGGGCACTCTCCAGGGCGGGGCCGGAACGCTGGGCACTCCCCAGGACCGGTCCGGAGCGCTGGGCACTCCCGAGGACGCCGCGCCCACGCTCACGCTGGCGTCGCCGAACGCCTGGAACTCCCCGGGCGCCTTGGGCTCTCCGAACTCCCCGAATTCTCCGAGCGCCCTGAACTCCCCGAATTCCGCCGGCTCTTCGCATTCCTCGCGCAGCGACCTCCCCGGCACGGGCGTCCTGGAGCCGCGCCCGGCCCGGCCGCCCCTGCCCGGCCTGGACGGGCTCCTCACCGGCCTCGACCTCGCCGTCCCGCCCGCCGAGCGCGTCGTACCGGAACCACCGGTCACGGCGGCCGCGCAGAGCGCGGGGCAGCGCCGGGACCGCGGTGACGCAGGGCTGGTGTTCGCCCCGCCGTCGTACGCGACCGCCCGGGGCGCGGGGCGGGGCGCGGGTACGGAGAGCTACGCCCTGGCCGGTGACCGGCTGCCGGACGCGATCCGTGACGGTGTGCTCGGGCTGGTGCCGGCGGACCTGCGTGCGGAGACCGGGCGGCTGCTCGACGCGTACCTGGACGCCGCCGACCTCGACGGCGTCCTGCGCGAGGCCGTCGCCGACCGGCTGACCGTCGTACTGCACCCGCCCGGAGGGCCGTTGGCCGTGGCGCTGCGGCTGCGGCCCGGGGACTGGACCCAGCTCACCGACCCGCGCGGTGAACCGTCGGGGGCGCCCGGCGCCGAGGACGTCCTGCGGGACACGGCACGGCAGTCCTCCGCCGCCCAGGTCAGCCGCTGGCGGGAGAGCAGGACGGCCGACCGGTCGGTCGACCACAGCCTGCGCCCCTACCTCGCCCTGCCGTTCTCCCAGGCCCTCTCCCACGTGCCCGGGTTCGGCCCGGTCGACTCCGTCGCGCAGGCCGTGCTCGGCGCCTACGCCAAGCAGACCGACTACACCTCCGCCACGGCCCTCGGCAGCACCCGCACGGTCCGCCCCGCCTCCGCGCCCCGCGAGGTGCGCTTCCTCCACGACGTCGAGGTACTTGTCGAGGTCCGGCGCCCGGGGCGGGAGGAGCGGCGGTCGAGGACGGTGGCGGAACGGTCCCTCGTCGTCACCCATCCGCGCCGCGCCGTCCGCGCGCTGCCCCGCCCGGCCGACACCGGGCACGCCACCTCCGCCCGGTGGACGGCGCTCGGCGGCGACACGGCGACCGGCGGTGCGGACACCGTTGCCGCCGGACCCGCGCACACCGGCGCGCCCGTCGCGCTCCCCGCCCTGTCCTGGGTGGACTCGGTCACCGGCGTGGGCGAGTACCGGGCGGCGGTGTTCGCCGCGGCTGGCCCGGCCGCGGCCGATCCGGCCTCGCAGGCCCACGGGACCCTGGACGCCTTCGCCGGGGTCCGCGCCCTGCTGGCGGGGCTGCACGACGCCGCCGCCGGGGGCCTGTACGCGGACCCGGTGACGCTCACGGACGGACGGACCGACGCGGTCCGGGTCGACGCGGCCCTCCACAACCCCCGGCTCGTGCCGGACAGCGACGAACTGTCGCGCGTCGACGTGGAGGACGTCCGTTCGGGCACCGTCGCGGCCGCGTCCGTGCAGTCGGACACCACCAGCACCGGGGCCGGTCCCGTCGTCGCCCTGGCCGCAGGCGCCCTCGGCATCCCGGCGGGGGTGCCGCTGCCCAAGCTCACCTTCACCCGTTCCGTCCAGTACACCCGGCCCGGGCAGCAGGCCGACAGCCTTCAGGTGCGCCGCCTCAGGCACACGGACGAGCCCACCGTCGTCGTCGAGTTCGACGTACGGCTGGAGACCCGCTCGGTGACGGGACGTCCCGGGGCGTCGGTCTGGATCACGGCCCGGGTGCGCATGCTCACCGCGGACGCCGTACGCCTCGCCCCCACCGAGCAGGAACAGGGACAGGGGCAGGGGCAGAGACAGGGGCAGGGGCAGAGGACGGGGCTGGGGCTGGGGCTGGGTCCGGCACAGGGGCAGGCGGCCCGTGTGCCCGCCGATCCGGAGACCACGGCGCGCACCACCCCCGGCCGGGTGCTGACCCTGCCCCCGTCCATGGACGGCTGGCTGCCGCCCACCAGCCACGTGGCGGAGATCGACCCGGCCGGTGCCGGACAGGCCCTCGACCGCGCCCTCGCGCTGGTCCGCGACCGTTTCCCCGGCCACCTCGCACCGGCCCCGCGTGAGAACGGCACCGCCGACGCCGACGCCCAGCCGCACCACGTCACCAACCACCTCGCGCTGGCCCGGGCGTTGCACCCCGCCGCGCTGGCCCGCAGGGCGCACCTGCTGACCGGCCAGGGGTACGTCGTCGTCCTGACCCGTCCCACCCGGCGGGGGGACGAGCGGCTCCGGGTGACCGTCCGGGCCCACCTGGAACAGGCGGACCTCAGCTACGCGCGGACCCGGCCCGGCCAGACCGAGGTCGTCCACGGCACCTCCTTCGACCTGCACAGCTCCGCGCTGCGGCAGTCGAAGGCGGCCGCGGGCATCGGCATCGACGCGCCCGACCCTGAGGAGTCCGGCGCGCTCGCCCGGCTGACCGGCCGCGTCGTCCCGAGGGTGAGCTGGAGCCGCTCGGTCGAGGAGACCGGCGGGTTCTCCGCGTCCGGCGCCGTCGGCGGAGGCGCGCCGTGGCTCGCCGAGTTCACCGGACCGCTCACCCTGCACCTCACCGCCGAACCGGTGCCCGCACCCGGCCGGGACACCGTGCCACCGGTCGCGGCGGAGCCCGTGACCACCCGCGCCACACTGGTGGTGCCCGAGGACCTCGCCCTCGAACGGGACCACGAGGGCAGGCCGCGCACCACCCTGGAGTTCGAGACGCGGACGGACGGTCCCGCACCCGCGCACCGTGTCCCGCGCACCCCCGGCCCCGCACCCCGCCGCACCTGGCGTCCGGCCCCCGGTGAGCGCCTCCCGCAGGACGCCCTGCACATGGTCCGCACCGACCACCTCTTCCCGCACGTGGCCGCCCTGCTGGAGCGCGTCGGAGTCACCCGGCTCGACCCGGCGGACGAGGCCGCGCTGCGCACCTCCCTGTCCGGTCTGGCCGCCCGCGTCGGCGACCTCGGCACGGCCCCGCACCCCGTCTTCGCCCGGCCGCTCGGCCGCGGCACCTTCGGCCGGCCCGCCCGCATGGAGGTGACCGTCCGGGCGACGCCCGCCGGGCTGACCGCCCTCGGCGAGAGCGCCCACGCCTTCCGCTACGACCACACGTCGGCCACCGCGCTGGTCCGGGCCGCCGAGACCGTCGACCGTGCCGTACGCACGAAGGCCGAAGGCGCCCTGGACAGCCTCTCCCCGGACGACACCGAGCCGCTCCTCGACACCGTCGGCGGGCAGTTCGCCCTGGACTACGGACGCGGCGCCCCCGTCACCTCCGGGCGTGCGGTCAGCGGGCGCGCCGACCGCACCCGGACCCGGACCGGCGGCCACGTCTGGGCCGAGGCCCCGGTGGACGTCGTGGTCACCGTACGGCGCTGGGAGGAGGCGCACATCGGCTTCCTGGGCGGGCTCGGCTCACGCCGCCACGACCCGCGCGAGGTCGTCGGCGACCCGCTGCGCGCCCCGGGACTCGCCCTGCTGTCCTCGGAGTCGGCGCGCGCACTCGGTCTGCTCGACGCACCCGCACCCGCACCCGCACCCGCCCCGGACCGGCATCCCGCACCGGCCGCGCCGAGTCTCGTGGCCCCCGCGAACGTGCTGCGCGGCGACGGCTTCGACCACGCCGTCGTCCTCGGCGTCCCCGACCTCGGACCCGCCGTCCACGAGGCGCTGACCCGGATGCGCGACCTCGGTGTGCTCTCCCGGGAGCACGCCGACGCGGTGGACGCGGAACTGCGCAAGGCGGCCGGCCGGCACGGCACGGCGGCCCTGCTGGAGACCATGCTCACCGGCCTGCCGGTCCTGGTGCCCCATCGCAACGAGATCAGCACCGCCATGGCGCGCGTCACCCTCACCGCCGAACTCCTCGCCCCCCGCCCCGCGGGCCGGGAGGGCAGCGAGTACGTCGTCGAGCGCGCCGACGTCACGGCCCGCGAGGACACGCGCGCCACCACCCGCAACGTCAGCCTGGAGGGCCGTACGACCGCTGCCGGGACCTCCGACCAGGTCGACCTGCTCGCCGGACTGGGCGGCGGGCACCTCAAGCCCGCCCTCTCCCGCTCCGACACCCGGCGCACCCGCACCGAGGACCGGCGCGCGACCGGCGTCCTCAGGGTCCTGCGCCCCCACGTCACCGCCTTCGACGTACGGCTGCGCGCCGAGATCGAGGTGCACCGCGCCCTCGGCGCCGTACCGTCACCGCTCGGCATGCTCACCCCGCTGTTCGGCCGCCGTACCCATCACCCGCTGGGCGAGTGGCTGCTCCCCGGTGAGCTGCGGCTGGGCCACGAGGAGCGGCTCGCCCGTCCCGGCACCGTCCCGGCGCAACGCCCCGCGACGGCCACCGCACCGGCCCCCGTGTCCTGGCAGCGGCCCGGGCCCGCCCTGCCCGCGGACGTGCTGCGGGAGGCGTTCGTCGGCACCGTCGGCGATCTGCGCGCCCTGCGCCGGGCCGCGGAGTCACTCGTCACGGGGGCCGCGAGAGGGAAGGGGGCGGAGGGGTCGGCCGGGGCGGCTCGGTCGGCCGGGGCGGCCGGATCCACGGGGGGCGCCGGATCCACGGGGCTCCCGGGGCTTGCAGGGCTTCCGCGGGTCCCAGGACTCCCGGGACCCGCGGGACTCGCGGGACTCGCGGGATGGGATCCGCGTACCGCCGCCTCTCCCGCCGCGCACTCCTGGCAGGGCGGGCCGTTCCTGCTGCACTCCAAGATCGCCGCGGTGTTCAGTCCGCCCGCCATGCACCGGCTGTTCCTGGACCTGGCCGCGGGCGAGACCCTGCGCGAACCGGTGACCGTGCCGGGCACGGGCAGCGACCTCTCAGCCCACCTGGAGATCTCCGCGCACGTCGAGGGCCTGCGGGCGCCGGGGACCGACGGGGACGACGGCGGCACCGTTCCCGACACCTTCCTCAAGGACCCCGCGGGCTCCGTCCTCCTCCCGGCCGGACGCCCCGGCGCCGACGTACGGCTCGGCGGCCCCCTCACCGACTCCGCGACGGCCGGGGACGAGCGGGCGGACGCCGAGACCCTCGTGCTCACCGGCCCGGGACGGCGGACGGGCCGGGCCTTCGCCCGCCTGGAGGCCGACTCGGTCACCTGGCACCTCGTCCTGCGCCCGGCGAGCGGCGAACCCCGTGCCGTCCGTGCGACCGTGACCGGCCAGGCGGCCGTCCTCTACGTGCCCACCGACCGCCTGGACGCGCTGACGGCCGACGGCGACGAGTCGTCGGGGCCGCAGGACGCGGACGCGAGCGCGGCCTCGGACACGGAGGAGAGCGTCCGCACCGGCGCCGACAAGGGCAAAGACAAGGGCAAGGGCAAGGGCAAGGCGACGGTCGTCGGCGGGGAGACGGACACCGACGCGGGCGAGGAGGGGGCCGAGACCCGGGCCGGGGAGGAGTTCACCGAGGCGCTGACCACCCTGGACCGGGCGGAGTCGGCCCTCGCGGCGCTGGAGGAACGGCAGGCCCACACCAGTTCGGGCGGCTCCGCGGGCGTCGCCGAGGAGATCGCGCGGGCCCGGGAGACGGTCGGACGGGCCCGGGAGAGGGCACGGGCCGCCGCCGACCACCTCGCCGTCGTCCTGGACGAGGCGGAGGCCGCCGGGAACCTCGTGTACCCCGAACCCACCGAGGCCCAACTCCGCGCACGCCCCGTCCCGTTGGGCGCCGGGCCGCTGGACCGCCTTCTCCGGCGAACCCGCCCCGCCGTCCCTCCCGCGCTCGCCGCCCAGGAAAGCATCGAACTGCGGCCGACGGCGACGGGTACGGCAAACACGGCGACGGTGAAGGGGACGGCTGAGGCGGCGACGGGTACGGCCAAGACGATGGCGCCGGCGACGGCGGCCACGGCGGGGACCTCGGCGGCGGCGACCGCGACGGCGGGCGGGGACCGGGAGTCCGTCCGCCCCGTCCTCCGGCCCCGCGACGCCCTGGTCGGCGCGGACCCGACCACGCTCCCCGCCCACGAGGACCAGCGCGCAGTCGTACGGCGCGAGGAGCAGCGTGCAGCCGTCCGGGAGGAGACCGCGTCCGCGCGGACTACGGGCACGTCGGGCACGTCGGGCACGTCGAGCACGTCGGACGGTGTGAGCGGACCGGAGTACCCCTGGTACCTCGACCACGGCCTCGCCGGGCATGTCGCCGTCACCTCCACCGTCGGTTTCGGTGCCTACGAGGCCGACCGGTCCGCCCGAGCGGTCGTCGACGCCCTCCCGGAGCGGCTGCGCCCCCTGGCCGTCGGCATCACCGACGCGCTGCGGACCATGCTGCTCACCACCGGCCGCCACGCCTGGGAGGACCTCCTCGCCCACGGTGTGACCCTGACGGTCCAGGACCACCTGGTCTGGCTGCGGCCCGTGCTGACCGACCCGGTGCCCGTGCCCGAGGAGCAACGGGCGGACGGCGTACGCGAGTACGGGGTGCGGTTCGCGACCACGGCCGCCGCGAGCGAGCGCGTCCGGGAACGGGGGCTCGGCATCGAGGCCGCCACCCTGCTGGGCCTCAGCACGGCCTCCTCGGTGGCCTCGTCGATGCTGCTGGGCCTGCCGCAGCTGCGCGCCGACACCTCCGTCAAGACCACCGACGTCCTGCGACGCAACGTCATCGCGGGCCGGACCCTGTTCATCGCCGCCAACCGGCCCTTCACCGCAGCCCTGCGCGTCCGTGTCTTCGTGGACGGCGTCGAACACACCCCGCACGTCACCGTCCAGCGCCGGCTGCGGGTGGAGTTCCCCGCCGAGTACACCGGCCCCGGCGCGCCACGCCCCGACATGGCGCCCGTGACCGGACCCGAGCCCCGGACCGAGCCCCGGACGGAGGCCGAGACCGGGACCGGGGCCCAGACCGGGACCGGGACCGGGGCCAGGGCCGAGGCCGAGATCAGGGCCTGGGCCGAGACCGGGACCGGGACCGAGGCCGCCCCGGTCCCGCGGGAGATCGCCGGCCCCGACGGACACGGGCTCGACCGGCCGGTGCTCAACGCCCTCGACATGAGTCCGGTCGTCGCGGCCCTCCACCGTGCCCTGCGGCGGGCGGGACTCGACGCCCCGGCGGCCGAACGGTTCATGGCGCAGGCGCGCGGCACCCTCAACGAACGCACCGCCCGCACCCGCAGCCGCTGGTGGCTCACGAACGGCGACACCTCGGGCGTCGTCGAGATCCCGCTCGGTGCGGGCCGGTCGGCCCACGCCCGGCTGGCGGTCCGCACCGAGATCGACAGCCTCCAGTTCGCCGGGGTCAGCGAGAACGTGCAGATCCGCGACGACCTGGGCCGGGGCGTGGCCCGGGGCGCCGGACGCGCGAGCAGCGACTCGGCCGGGATCGCCTTCGGCTACAACGCGTACGGGTTCTCCCTGCCCGTCACCGAGGGCGGCGGGACCACGTCCGGGGCGAAGGGCCTGCTGCCGATGGCCGGCGTCGGCCTCGACCTCGGCGCGGGCAGCGGACTGACGGTCACCTCCCAGACCCTCAACCACACCGTCCTGAACTCCCGTGACGACCAGGCCCGTTACCGGGCCCGGCTACGTGTCGTCGTCGAGGTCCGCGACACCGGCCGGCTGCGCGTCGAGCCGGTCTCCGAGGTCGTCGAGGCGGAGATCGCGGTGCCCTGGCGCGGCGGGGCGGGGGCCGCCGCCTTCGAACGGCGGGTGCTCGGCGCCGTCCGCACACCGGGGCTGCTGCCGGGATCGCCCACGGTACGGCCCGCGCCGGTCGCCGCCCACCCGCACGTACGGGCCCTGCTGCGGGAGTCCCGCACCGCGCCGCGCCGGGTGCCGGTCCGGCCGTACCGCATGGCCGCCGACCGGCCGAGGGTCCCGCACCCCGCCGAGCCCCTGGCCCTCGCCGCGCGCCGGGGGCAGGGGTTCGCGATGGCCCTGGCCATGCCGGGCTCCGAGCTGGTCGGCGAGCATCTGCTGGGAAAGCTGCGGGAGTCGGCCGCGCCCGCCGGGCCGCGGAGCACCGACTGGACGGGGGTGGAGGCCGACGTGAACCTCTTCTTCGGCCGGCCGGTCCTGGAGTCCGACCTGCCGTCCGTGCTCGCCGGGATCTCGCACACCGTGACGGTGGCCGGAACCCGCTACCGGCTCACGGCCCGCGCCCTCCTCGGCGACCGCCTCTCCGGCGACAGCTACCCGATGACGGTCAACGCCCGCGCGGCCCGCACCGAGACGGTCACCGGCAAGCGCAGCGCCGAGTGGACCGCCTCCGTCGGGGGCGGCGGAGGCGTGCTCCTGCCGCTGGGCGCGGGGCGGCGGCTGCGTGTCGGCGGGCTCACCGTCCGCGGCGCGCTGGAACGCTCCCGCGACGACCAGTTCACGGCCGCCCACTCCGGCTACCGCCGCACCGAGACCGAGGGAACCGTCGACGAGCACGTCTACGACACCGTGTACGAGCTGTCCGTGCGCCGGGAGGACGCCGCCCCGGGCCGGTCCGGCGCCGAGACCTGGTGGATCGACCCCGACGAGCCGCTCGTCACCCAGGTCGTGGTGCCCCGCCAGCACGTACCGGCCGCTCCCGTCGACGCGGCCGCCGTCGCCGGGGCGGGCCGGGTCTCCTTCCTGCGCGACTGGCCCGCGGCCGCCCGGCGGCAGCTCGACTTCGCCCGCGGCGGCACCGGCGGCCTCTATCCCGCCTTCCTCGTCGTGCCGGAGCTGACCCGCCTGGCCGCGGACGGGTACGCCCGGCTCGCGGGGCTCCCCGCCCGCTGGACCCAGGACCCCGGCAACTGGCCCCAGGAACTCGCCGAACTCACCCAGCCCGCGGCGCTCGCCGCCCGCATCGGCGCCCTGACCGGCCCCGACGGGTACGAGGCCGTCCTGCCCAAGCGCGACGGCTGGCGCTGGGCGGTACGGCTGCGGCTGCGGGCGTACGCGCCCCGCGACCTCGGCCCCACCGACGGTCCTACCGAGATCGAGCAGTACGCGCAGACGGCCGACAAGTTCGCCCGCGCCGAGTCCACCACCTGGCGCGTCGGGTTCTCCGGCAGCCTCGGCCCGCAGATCGGCCTCGGCGCCTTCGCGGGCGGCGGCGCGCACACCACGGCGGGCGGCGACGGCACGGCCGCCCTGGCCAGGACCGATCCGACCGAGGAGAACGGACAGGCGGAGAGCGGGCACGAGGAGGGCGTCGGTGGAGCGGCCCACGGGACGGCGTCCGACACGCACGGGTCCACGCACGGGTCCGGGTCCGGGCACGGGGGCGTCGGCGTCCGGGTCGTCGCCCTGGCGCAGACCGAGGCGAAGTGGGCCCGGGGGGCGGGCCACGGCACCGTCGCGGGTGTGGTGGAGATCAGCCGCGCCACCTACGCGGGCGTCCCGCACGTCGTCCAGGCGTCACCGGTCTTCGAGGTCACCGTGGAACGCGCGAAGGGCGGGCGGCGCGAGGAGACGGTCCGCTATCTGCGCGTCGAGCGGGGCCTGGACGTCCTCGTGCCCGAACGCCGCCTGGAGGACCTGCTCCCGCCCACCCCCGAGGCGAGAGCCCCCGAGACGAGGGCCCCCGAAGTGACGGTCCCGGGATCCGGCCCCAGCTCCGGCCCAGGCCCAGGCTCCGGCTCCGGCCCAGGCCCAGGCCCAGGTTCCGGCTCCGGCTCCGGCTCCGGGCAGGAGGGTCTCGTCCGCCGTCATCTCCTCGGCCGGCCGCTGCCCGGAGCCGTGCACCCGGAGGTGCTGCGCGCCGACGGCGTCCTGCGCGAGATCGAGCGACGCCTCACGGAGCGGGGCGTCCTGGCCGGCACCGGCGCCGCCCGCGACCAACTGCGGCGGGCCCTGCGCGCGACCTTCTCCTCCGACGCCCTCCAGTCGCAGTTCACCGCGCTCACCGGCACCGGCGTGGCCCGCTGGTTCCCCGTCGCCGGGCCCTTCGGCACCACCCGCTACGTCTGGGTGAAGGTGACCGCGGACGTGGGCGAACCCACCTCCCGACGCGCCCGGGACGAGATCAAGTTCACCCTGCGCTCCGAAGGGGTGGAGGAGGACGTCACCGGTACCGAGAGCTCCTTCAAGGCGGGCGCCGGGCTCGGCGTCCGCACCCGCTTCGGCACCCACGACATCCACGGCGGCACCGAACTGGAAGCCGTCTACGAGATGAGCCAGGGCCGCTCGCACGAGGTGGCCCGGCAGATCCTGGACATCGCCCGCGCCAACACCCGTGAGGGATCGGAGGAGTTCGAGCATCCGCTCGCCGTCCGCGTCGAGCTGCGCACGGCGACGGAGCCGCCCACCGCGCTCGCCGTACCGCTGGGCGCCGCGCGCCGGGTGCTCGGCGGGGTCTCGGACCTGCTCCACGGAGACCTGCTCCGCGGCGACGTTCTCCGCGGCGACCTCACGATCCGCCCGTGGGGACAGGTCAGATGGGGGACCTGGCACGACGACGGTCTGGGCGCGGGCCGGACCGTCCCCGCCGAGGTGCGCCTGCTCGTCCCCCGGCACCTCACGGTCCCCTCGGACCTGCCCGCCCCGCTCCTCGTCGCCCCGGTCCCGGCCGACGCCCCGCCGCCCCGCTGGACGGCCCCCGTGACGGCGCCCGAACCACCGCAGGCGCTGACCGACTTCCTCCACCCCTGGGAGGTCCTGGCCGCCCGGGCCGTCCAGCGGTGGGCCGGGGTCGCGGCGCACCAGCCGGTGACCGCGCCCGACCTGAGCCGGGAGAACGCCTGGGCCATGCCCGGCCTCGACCCGCTCGGCATGGCGGGCGTCCGCTACGGCCACCACACCTCGACCGGCATGCTCCGCGCGGGCGTGGTGCGGCTGCTCCAGCACCGTTACCGGGTGCCGGTCGGCGGACGCGTGGTCACCGTCGGGTTCGACCTGACCTCGGCCGAGGTGGTCGGCCCGGCCGAGGGCACCGCGTTCAAGGCCCGCCGCTACCGGCAGGACCACGAGAGCCCCAAGAGCGAGCGGACCAGGTCCCGGGGCGGTGTGGTCTCCGTCGGACCGGAGACCGGCGGCGTCCCGGACGGGCACCGGCTGTACGAGCGGACCACCGCCGACGTCCTCGACCGGAGCACGCAGGACAGACAGGGCTTCGAGGCGGGCGAGACGAGGGAGACCAACCGCGAGGCCACCCGCCGCTACCGCCACTACCTCTTCGGCGTCGACGTGGTCATGCAGCCGGCCGAGGGCGCCCGCCGCGCCCTGCGCGTCCAGGTGCCCGGCGGCCTGTACGCCATGCTGCCGCTGGACGCCGAGGGCCGGCTGGCCGGCGGCCTGGAGGAGGCTCTGCCCGACCTCTTCCGAACGGCGGAACCGCCTTCCGCCTCGTCTTCCTCCTCGCCTTCTCCGTCTTTCAACGCGCCGCCCGCCGAGGCTGCCCCGGAGCCGGGGACGGCGCCCCCCACCGCCGCACCGGACTTCTACGCGTCGCCCCCCGACTCGGCCGTCGCCTCTCTCGTGACCCCGCTGATCGACCTGCCCGACGCCGTGCGCCGACCGGTGGCGGCCCGCGCCGAGCTGCTGCGGCAGTTCACCCGGGTGCTCCACGACCCCGCCGTCGCCGAACGGGTCGCCGCCTCGGGCGTACGCGTCCTGGTGCTGCCCCGCGGCACCCGCCTCACCGACCTGCCCGGCGCACCCGCACCGGTGGACCTGCGCACCCACGGCCCCGCCACGGAGAACCGTGGCCTCGTCGACGTCGACCGGCGCCTGGTGGTGGTGGCCGAGGAGAACCTGCTCGGCGAGGACCCGGACCTCGGGGGAGCCGCCGGCCACACCGACGGCTACTCGACCGTCACCCACGAACTCGCCCACCTGGTCCACCTCTTCGGCCTCGACGACACCGACCGCGCCCTCGTACGGACCGCCTACGAGCAGCGGCTGGCCTCGGGCCCGGACACCGAGTGGGCCGACGGTCCGCGCCGGCACACCGACGGACGTCCCGTCGACAACTACGCGTCCCTGAGCGTCGAGGAGTACTTCGCGCAGACCAGCAACGCCTACCTCGGCACCAACCGGGGACGGGACCCCTACACCGGCCGGGACCGCCACAACGGCGCGGACTGGGTACGGGCCAACGACCCAGGGATCGCCGCCCTGTTGGGGAGGCTGTACGGGCCACGCCCCGACACCGCGGCCCCCGGCAACCCGGTCGCCGCCGCCCGCGCGGAGGAGGCGGCGTACGCGGCGGCGAGCGACCTGCACCGCCTGAACACCGCCCAGGTCTCCCCGGCCGTCCCTGTCCCTACGACCGCTCCGGCCGCCACGGCCGTGCCGGTACGCAGGCCCGCGCCGGCGAACGGCTCCCGGGTCCGCGTCCCGCGCCGGAACCCGGCGGCGGCCCTGACCCCGGCCGGACGGTCCGCCGCCCCGGCGGCTCTGGTCCGCGAATCCGTCGTGGTCCAGGGCACCTTCCGGGCCCGGGACACCCCACCCGCCCAGGAACCCGCTCAGGCCCCCGAACCCCTGGCGGACGAACAGCAGCGGCCCGGCGCCCCGGCCCGGCCCCAGGAGGCCACGGTCCGGCCCCAGGAGACACAGCCCCCGACGGAGCCCCCGGCGGCGGAGCCCCAGACCCAGACCCAGGCCGATCCCCAGGCGGAAGAGCCCCATCCCCATCCCCATCCCCAGCCCCAGACCCAGCCCCAGCCCCAGCCCCAGACCCAGCCCCAGACCCAGACGACGACCCAGGCCACGGCCGAACCCCAGCCCTCCGTCCCGGCCACCGAACCCGCCACGGCCGCGGGCGAGCACCCCACCCCCGCCACGGCGCCCCCTGCCGAAACCCCAGCCGTCCAGCCGACCCCCGTCGATCCCTCGACCGTCCAGCCACCGCCCACCGAGCCCCCAACCGTCCAGCCACCCCCCACCGAGCCCCCAACCGTCCAGCCACCCCCCACCGAGCCCCCGACCGTCCAGCCACCCCCCACCGAGCCCCCGACCGAGCGCTTCAGCAGTACCGTCGCCACCTTCGGCACCGACCGTCCGGGATCGCTCGGGCTCGTCCATGTAGCCCCGGTCCCGGACGCGACCGTGGGGTGGCTCCAGGAGCAGGTCTTCCGCCAGGTCGAGGGCGACCGGGGTGAGGACCGGGCCTTCCGGGCGGCGATCCGGGCCGAGCTGACCCCCGCCCGGCTCAGCAGCGAGTGGCCGCGCCTGTTCAGCGTGCACGGACTGCCGCTGCGGGCGCCCTACCGGGGCAGCACCCACCAGGTGGCCGTGCGGTTCGCCCTGGACACCCCGCGCCGTGTCTCCCCGAACATCGAGGAGATGCCGGACGGCCCGCCCGTCACCCTCCAGCGCTGGACGATCGGCGTCAGCGAGGCCGGCACCACCGACTCGGCCGGCGACCTGCGCGCGTTCTCCGTCAGCCACGGTCACACGATGCCGTTCGCGGACACCGGCTGGTTCCGCCGGCTGACGTTCGCCCCGCAGCTGACGTACACGCACAACCAGACCACCACCTCCGTCAGTACGAGCGCGGTCGTGCAGCCGCAGGTCATCCTCCAGAGCCGTGAGCGCTCCTGGCCGGTGGAGTACACGCTGCGCGCCGAGATACGGGCCACCGGCTCCGCCGCCCGGGCGGTGACCGGCACGCCCCGCGACGAGCAGTGGCGCACCCCCGCCACCGAGGCGCCCGACCCGCTCACCGTCTGGTTCCCCAAGCACCTGATGGAGGACGAGCCCGACCGCGAGGGCCTGACCGGCGACGACCCGGCGCGCAGGCCCGCGCCGATGCCCACCCTCCTCGACGACGTCCCGCTCTTCGCCGCGGAGGCCGCGCCGGAGGCCGACGGGCTGCTCTCCGACATCCTCCAGTCCTTCGCCCGCGAACTGGCCGACCTCTCCGACGGCTCCCACGACCAGCTGCGCCAGTTCCTCGACGAGGGCGTGCTGCGCGGCAACCTGCCCCTGATGTGGGCCGGACACCACAGCTCCCCGACCTTGTACGCCGGGAACGGCACCGTCATCGGCATGCTGCGGGTGCGCTCGCGGGTCCTCCGGCGCGAGGGCCCCGAGGCACTCGCCGGACCCGCCACCCGCAACGTGGTCCTCCAGAGCCACGTCCTGCGCTCGCTGAAGATGTCCGGCAGCACCTCCGTCGCCAACGCCGCCGGGATCGGCCTCGGCGTCAGCGGCGGCTTCGCCCTGGGGCTCCCCGACGCGGCGACCGGCACCGAACCGACCGGCTTCACCGTGTCCGCGCAGGCCGCCGTGCAGCAGCAGGTCACCCACACCCTGGTCGGCGGCGGCAGCGTCCGCACCTCCCGCTCGCTGCGCACCGGCGCACCCCTGCTGCGGGTGCGCGCGGACGCGGAGTTCGAGGTCACCCTGGTCCGGCCCGACCGGCCCGAGGTCCTCCCCGCCGACGAGTCCCCGCTGGCCCGGGGGCGGTCGTACCCGCTGATCCTGCGCGTGCCGTCCGAGGCGACGGTCACCGGCACCGACGCGGCACCGCGCCATCTGTCGCCGGAGATCCTGCACCTGCGCGACCTGGGCGCCACCGTCACCCCGACGGCGGTACGGGGGACCGAGCCGGTCTTCGAGGAACTGGAGCGCTGGCTCTCCGCGCGCGGCTTCCTGCCGCCGCGTCAGGGGTCGGCCGCCCCCTGGTACCACGGGCCGGCGAGCGGCGCCGCCCACCTCCAGCGGCTGAACAACCAGCGCAGGCTGGACCAGATCCGCTCCGGGGCAGGGCTGCGCGCGGGCTTCGACGAGATGACGTCCGGCGGCCACCCGGTCTGGTTCGAACTGCCCACCCTCACCGGAGTCCAGCGGGTGGCGTTCCGGATCACCGCCGAACGCCGTTACCTGGAGGACCAGGAGCAGGGCGGCGTCACGCACGACCGCCATCTGAGCGCGGTGCAGACGTACAACTACACCGGCACGACCACGGCCGGCGACGAGCAGCTGACCAAGGTGCCGCTGGCGCTCAGCGGCACCCTCCAGGGCTCGGTGACCAACCCCTTCGACCGTCACGGCAACCTGTGGATGCAGGGGCTGACGCCCGAGTACACCTACAGTCACCAGTCGTCGACGGTCACCGGGTCGAGCGCGAGCACCGGACAGGAGTACTACGTGCTCAGCCCGGCCGCCGACGGCATCCGGCTGCACACCCTGCCGGTCACCTACCGGACGTCGATGTCGTACAGCCACGGCCCGGCGATGGACCCGCAGGAGGCGGCCGGGTACGCCACGCTCGCCGTGCCCGGCTACAAGACCCTGGAGCACCCCGACGACCGGATGCCGCCCGCCCCGGCACGGCCCCGGCCCGTGACGGCTGCCGACGCGTCCCTGCCCGCCGAGGCGGTACGGCTGCCCGAGACCGCGTTCGTCGACCGGGTCGGCGGCAGTGCGCAACTGCGGGACGCGGTGCGCGAGATGATCGCTGCCGCGGGCCGCGCGCGAGGTGCCGGGCGGACCGCCGAACCGGACGCCGAACCGGACGCCGAACCGGACGCCGAGACGGACGCCGAGACGGACGAGGGCATGGAACTGGGGCCGATCCCCGGCGCGTGGCCCGACGCCGCCGTCGACCCCGCCGACGTCCCGCTTCCCTCCAGCCCCGTCATCGACCCCACCCAGATCCCCCTGCCGCCGAGCCCTGTCGCCGAGGCCGCCGCACTCGCCGACGATCCCGTCCCGGCGGGCGACACCCGGGCCGACGCCGCTCCCGTCAACGGCCCCGCGCCCCGGTCCGGTTGGGCATCCTCGGTGCTCAGCGGGCTCGGGCAGGCCGTGCGGCTCGCGGTGCGACAGGCCGTCGGCGCGTACGACCAGCTGAACGCCACGGCGGTCGGCGGGCCGATGGACGCCGCCGAGAGCGTCGCCCAGCAGGTGGTGGAGGCGAGCATCACCCCGCACCACCTCAACACCCACGCCTACCGGATCTTCAACGAGAGCGACATCATCGAGGGCGCGTACACCTCGGGTGTGTTCGCCGGGCTGGACGTCGTCATCAGGATCGAGGGGTTCCTCCTCAACGTCCGCGCCCTGCCCCGGCCCGGCACCATGGACTACGAACGGTGGGTCCAGGCCATGGACGCCGCCGCCGACACCCGCGGCACCACCCGCTCCCACGCGGCCGGTCTCACCCTCGCCGCCGACTACGGCGCCGGGACCGGCACGATCGCGCCGTCCGGCCACTACGCCCGCCGCGGCGCCGTCACCGAGAGCACCACCGTCAACGACGTCACCTCCGTCTTCCGGGTCACCACCGAGAACGACGCGCCCGCCCACCGCCTCCTGGCCGACGCCGCCTACAGGGTCACCGTCCAGGTGGGGGTGCGCAACGCCGTGACGGGCCTGGTGGCGGGCCGTCCGACGGTCACCGACACGCGGATCGTCGAGGTCCCCGACAGCGTGGAGTTCCTGCTCAGCGACAACGACCTCGCCAACCACCCCCTGTTCCGGCGGTACGCGGGCTCGCCCACGCTGCCGCCGCCGGCGCCGACGGACCGGGCGCTGCCCTCCTCCTTCACGCAGAGCGGCGGCAGGCTCGGCTTCGGCGCGGTGACCGAGGTCCGCCCCGCCAGGGAGGACGCCCCGCGCGGGGAACTCGAACACACCACGCTCGACCTGGTGGAGCGGATCGCGACCGGGGCGACGGTGCCGGGCTCCGGCACCTACCAGCCCCAGGTCCGCTCGCGCATTAACGAGCACACCTCCTCCCTAGGCATGCGCGTGCTCGCCGGGCTCGGCCCCGGCAGCCGCACCGCCTTCCACTTCGTCCACCGTTCCTGGCTCGGACCGACGCTGGTCGAGGTCGCCCTGACCGCCCGGCCGACCGGCGACCTCGACGCCGTCCGGGGCCGCCGCGCGACGGGCAACCAGGGCATGGACAACGTCTTCGGCCACGCCAACGGCGACGGCACCTCCCTGCCGGTCCCCGGCAGCACCCGCCGGTCACTGTCCCGCGCGGTCACCGACTCGGTCGACGCCTCCCCGGTCATCCAGCAGGGCGGCATCCGCTACCGGCCGACGCTCGCGCTCTCCCGGCAGTCCAACGCCGCCGACACCGCCACCTCCGTCCGCGAGCGGCGCGTCTGGCAGCGCAGCACGGGCGACATCACCGAGTTCCGGCTGCCGTACCGCTTCGACGTCACCGTCTCCGCCCGCCCGATGGACGAACTCCTCACCGGGGTGCCCCTGCGCCTGCTCCACCCGATGCGCCGGCTGTCCGGGACCGTCGCCGCCGAGGTGGTGCTGCACTTCAACGGCACGGACACCCCGTCCGTGCCGATCGAACCGGCGCTCCTGGCGGAACCCGCCGTCTACGAGTCCGACCCGGCCCTGGCCCCGGAGGTCCGGCCGGGGCGGACCGCCGTCGACATGGAGGTCCCCGCCGGCCTCCGCGCGCGTCTGTCCGGGCCGGCCTGGGTCCCCCTGCGGCCGATCTCCCTCTACCACTTCGACGCCCTGCCCCAGCTCGCCGCGGCGCTGCGCGCCGTCGACCCCTCCCTGGGCCGCACGGGCGACCTGCCGGCCTCCACCTCGGCGGAGGGCATGCTGGTCCGTCTCGCGCAGCTCGCGCGCGACGGCCGGCTCAAGCTGCTGCCGCCCGCGGCGACCGCGCCCTTCCTCGGTGGGCCCGGCAGCGGCGCCACCTCCGTCCAGCTGTCCCTGTACCGGCCGCGCGGCGAACTCGTCGGCAACGACGTGGGCCTGGACCACCTGGAGATCTCCACCGACGGGTTCGTCTCCCAGGGCGACCTGTCGACCTCCGCGTCCCTCGGGTTCGGCCTCAGCGTGCCGCTGAACACGGGCGCCGACGACCGGCTGGGCCCCACGGTGCCGGTCACCGGGCAGCGCACCGGCGCCGGGCTGTCGCACACCCAGACCGTGCCGCGCCGTGAGGTGCTGAAGTTCGGCACCTCGGCGGCGGGCGCGGAACGGGGCGCGTCCGGGCACCAGGTCCGCGCCGTCGGCGTGTTCCGGGCCGTCGGGCCCCGGGGCACCCGGTGGGTGGTCGGCACGGTGATCCTCCGTACGACGGAGGCGCCCCCCGAGCAGCCCACGGCCGCCGAGGCTGTCGGGACCACCGACGCCCTCCAGGTCCCGCGACCCGCCCGCGCCGCCACCCGGCGCCGGTTCCTGCCCACCACCGGCACCCGCAGCCGCGGCCTCCTCTCCCGCCCCTGGGCAAGCCCCCGCCCGGACACCGGCCCCGACGCCGGCCACCTCTCTCGCCCGGAGGACCCCGAAGACCCCGAAGGCCCTGAGGGCTCCGAGGCCGTACCCGAGGCCACGGGCTCGAACACCCGGCCCGCCTCTGCCGCCACGAACACACCGGCCCCTCCGGACACCGCAGCCCCCGCAGACACACCCGGCACCGAGCCGCCGCCCGGTCCCGGTCGGTCGTAGCCCCTCGCGGCGGAAAGGGAAGTGCCTCCGTTCGTGCGGGCAGGAAGCGGGCGCGCGCACCGCACACCGCGGTGATCTCTCCTTACGATCACGCCGGGCGCCCCGGCACCGCACACGGTTCCCCCACCCGTGCGCCCAAGGACCGAGAGAGGCGCGTACGTGGCACAGCAGGATCCGGCGGGCGGGGCGGTGTGGCGACGCCGACTGCCGTGGCAGGAGCGGCCGTTGGGCGACGCTGGTGACCTGGACGCCGGCCGGTCCGACGACGGCCTCGACGCCTTCGACGCCTTCGCTCCCCGTACCGACCGCACCGCCCCGGCAGGGAAATCGCACGAGGAATCGTACGAGGGGCCGCACGAAGTACCGCACGGAGTACCGCACGAAGTACCGCAGGAGGAACGTCCCGCCTCCCGTGAGCGGCTCACCCGGAACCTGCTGGCGGCGGCCGTCGGAACGGGCCTGCTGGTGCTGGTCCTTCCGGTCCTGCTGACGAACGGGGCGGACGGCGCCCGCCGCCCCGAGGCCGCCGAACCCACCCGGGACCTCACCCTCACCCTGCCGTCCCCGCCCTCGTCCCAGCCCGCGGGCCCGCAGACGGCCCCCGCACCTGACCCGGGCACCTCCGCGCCCGCCACGGCCACCCCGCGCCGCACCCCGGAGCCCGGCAGCTCCGGGTCCGGCCCCGGGTCCGGCGCCGAGAGCGTCGCCGTGGGCCTGTCGGCGCCCCGGACCGCCCCCGACCCGGCACGGACCGCGGCGGCGACCGTGATCCACGGCACCAGCGTCCTGGAACGCGGCCAGACCTGGACCGCGGGCCGGGCCGTCCTCGCCTTCCAGGGCGACGGCAACCTCGTCCTCTACGACCGGCGGGGCCGCCCCCGCTGGCAGTCCGGCACCGTCGGACGGGGCGCCAAGACGGTCTTCCAGGCCGACGGCAACCTCGCCGTCTACACCTCCGCCATGCATCCCGTGTGGACCTCGCGCACCGACGGGCACGACGGCGCCGAACTCGTCCTCGGCGCGGACGGCGAGCTCACCGTCCGCCACGGCGCCACCGTGCTGTGGTCCGCCGCCACCGACGGGTGACCGCCCGCCCTCCCGAGCCGCCCACCCCGCCCGAGCCCCGCCGCCCGCTGGAGATGCACCTGTGAACACCGTGGTCGTGAAACGTCCGCCGCGTGTGCCGGGGCCCGAGGTACCCGAGGCCAGGATCGAACTGGCCGAGCCTCCCGTCCTCGGCGAACCCGCCTCCGCCGACCTCGGATCCGTCATGGTCGTCCTGCCCATGGGCATCGGCTTCGGCGCGATGGCGCTGATGTTCACCGCCGGCGGCTCCTCCTCGACGTACCTGATGTCCGGGATGATGGGCGTCGGCATGATCTCCATGAGCATGGGGCAAATCGGCCGCGCCGGACTGGAACGCAAGCGGCGGATGCGCGCCGAACGCCGCGACTACCTCCGCTACCTCGCCCAACTCCGCACCCGGGCACGGCAGGTGGCCGAGTCCCAGCTCGCCGCCGCCCTGTGGGACAACCCGCCGCCTGACCGGCTGTGGTCCCTGGTCCGTTCCCCCCGGGTGTGGGAACGCCGCGCCGCCCACGACGACTTCGCCAAGGTCCGCATCGGGCTCGGCACCCGCCGCGCCGCCCTCGAACTGGTCCCCCCGGAGACCAAACCCGTCGAGGACCTCGACCCGCTCGCCGCGATCTCGCTGCGCCGCTTCACCGCCGCCTTCCAGACCGTGCCCGGCATGCCCGTCCCCGTCGGCCTGCGCAGCTTCACCGGCGTCGAGCTGGCCGGTGACATGGAGGACGCCCTCGGCCTGGTGCGGGCCGTGCTCGGCCAGCTCGTCACCCTGCACTCGCCCGACGAACTGCGCGTCGCCGTCCTCACCGACGGCACCGGCCGCGCGGAGTGGGAGTGGGTCAAGTGGCTGCCCCACAACGCCCATCCCAAGGAGTACGACGCCGCCGGGCCGCTGCGCCTGATCGCGGCTGACCACACCGAACTCACCGACCTGCTCGGCACCGACGTCCTGGACCGGCCCGACCACGACCCGCACGCCACCCCCAGCGCCGCCGAACCCTTCGTGGTCGTCGTCGCCCACCGCACCGCCCTGCCCGCCGGGTCCCGGCTGCTCGGCGCCGGGCTGCGCAACGTCGTCCTGCTCGACGTCACCGGCGCCATGCACGGCGGCACCGACGTGCTCCGGCTGACCGCCGAGAACGGCCGTGTCTCCTTCCCCGTCGCCGACTCCACCGCCGACGCCGAGGCCGACTTCGTCAGCCGCGCCCAGGCCGAGAACCTCGCCCGGCAGCTCGCCCCGCTGCGCACCAGCGGCACCATCGACCTCACCGACAACCCCTTCGAGTCCGACTTCGAACTGACCACCCTGCTCGGCATCCGCGACCCGCGCGCCTTCGACGTCGCCGCCCAGTGGCGCCGCCGCGTCGACCAGAGCGCCCGGCTGCGGGTGCCCATCGGCGTCACCGAGGACGGCGAGGTCGTCGAACTCGACCTGAAGGAGTCCGCGCAGACCGGCATGGGCCCGCACGGCCTGCTCATCGGCGCCACCGGCTCCGGCAAGAGCGAGCTGCTGCGCACCCTCGTCATCGGACTGGCCGCCACCCACTCCTCCGAGGTCCTCAACTTCGTCCTCGTCGACTTCAAGGGCGGTGCCACCTTCCTCAACATGGAGCGGCTGCCGCACACCTCCGCCGTCATCACCAACCTGGCCGACGAACTGCCCCTGGTGGACCGGATGCAGGACTCCATCGACGGCGAACTCATCCGCCGCCAGGAGCTGCTGCGCGCCAGCGGCCACGCCTCGCTCCACGAGTACGAGAAGGCCCGGCTGGCCGGCGCCCCCCTCGCCCCGCTGCCCTCCCTGGTCGTCATCGTCGACGAGTTCTCCGAACTCCTCGCCAACAAGCCCGAGTTCTCCGACCTGTTCGTCACCATCGGCCGACTGGGCCGCAGCCTGGGCGTCCATCTGCTGCTGGCCTCGCAGCGGTTGGACGAGGGCCGCATCCACCGGGTCGAGGGACACCTGTCGTACCGGATCGCGCTGCGCACCTTCTCCTCCATGGAGTCGCGCAGCGTGATCGGTGTGGCCGGTGCCTACGAACTGCCCTCCGTGCCCGGCAACGGCTATCTGCGGGTGGACACCACCAACCTGGTGCGGTTCAAGGCCGCCTACGTCTCCGGGCCCTGCCCCGCCGGACCGGACGGCGAGGACGGCACACCGGCGGGCCCGGCCGTCGCCCACGAGATCGTGCCCTTCGGCCTGGACCAGCGTCCCGCCGCCGAGCGGCCCCCCGGCGAACCCGAACAGAGCGGGGAACGCGCCGCCGCGGCGCCCGCCCCGGCCGCCGAGGGCGACGACACCCTCCTGGACGTGCTCATCGAACGGCTCACCGACGCGGGCCCCTCCGCCCGCCAGGTGTGGCTGCCGCCGCTCGCCGAGTCGCCCAGCCTCGACCAGCTGCTGCCCGGCATCGTGCCCGACCCGGTACGCGGCATGACCGCCGCGGAGTCCCCGCTGCTGGGCACGCTCCGGGTGCCGCTGGGCATGGTCGACCGGCCCCACGAGCAGATCCGCGAACTCCTGGTCGCCGACCTGTCCGGTGCGGGCGGCCATGTCGGCGTCGCCGGCGCCCCGCAGACCGGCAAGTCCGCGCTGCTGCGCACCCTGATGATGTCCCTCGCCCTGACCCACACCCCCGAGGAGGTCCAGTTCTACTGCCTGGACCTGGGCGGCGGCGGCCTGGTGTCGATCGCCGGACTGCCCCACGCCGGCTCGGTCGCCACCCGGCTGGAACGCGACAAGGTCCTGCGCACCGTCGAGGAGCTGACCCAGCTCCTGGAGCGCCGCGAACAGACCTTCACCGAGCGCGGCATGGAGTCCATGGCCGCCTACCGGCAGCAGCGCCGCGCGGGCGCCGTCGACGACCCCTACGGCGACGTCTTCCTCGTCGTCGACGGCTGGGGAACGCTCCGCCAGGACTACGACGAACTCGACGACCGGATCACCGCGCTGGCCGCCCGCGGCCTCTCCTTCGGCATCCACCTGGTGGTGACGGCGGTGCGCTGGTCGGAGATCCGGCCCCGGCTGCGCGACCTGCTCAGCACCAAGCTGGAACTGCGCCTGGGCGACGCGATGGAGTCCGAACTCGGCGTGCGGCAGGCGGGGGGCGTCCCGCACCAGCCCGGCCGCGGTCTGACCAGCTCCGGACACCACTTCCTGTCGGCGCTGCCCCGTCTCGACAGCTCCTCGGCGACCGACGACCTCACCGCCGCCACCAAGGTCGCCGCCGCCGAGATCGGCACCTTCTGGACCGGCCGCACCGCCCCCGGCGTCCGGCTGCTGCCCAGCCGTCTGCCCGTCGGCCGGCTCCCCGCCCCCGAGGGTGACCTGCGGGTCGCCGTCGGCTGGGACGAACAGCGGCTGCAACCCCTCTGGCACGACTTCTCCACCACCGCCCACCTGCTGGTCCTCGGCGACGGCGAGACGGGCAAGACCAACCTGCTGCGGCTGATGGCCCGCGCCGTCACCTCCCGCTTCCGCCCCGAAGAGGCCCGCATCCTGCTCGCCGACCCCGACCGCGACCTGATCGACGCCGTCCCCGAGGAGTACCGGGTCGGCTACGCCGTCGACAGTCACGGCCTCAAGGAACTCGCCGGCAGCACCGTGGTCTCCATGACCAAGCGGCTGCCCGGCAGTGACGTCACCCCCGAACAACTGGCCCGCCGCGACTGGTGGCAGGGGCCCCGGCTGTTCATGCTCGTCGACGACTACGACATGTTCGCCAGCAACTCGATGGACAGCCCCCTCACCCCCCTCGTCCCGCTGCTCGCCCAGGGCGCCAACATCGGCATGCACCTGGTGATCGCCCGGTCCACCTCGGGCGCCATGCGGGCCATGATGGACCCCACCCTGCGCAGGCTCTGGGAGCTGGGCAACCCGGCCCTGCTCTTCTCCTACCCCAAGGAGGAGGGCAAGTTCATCGGCGAGGCCACGGCCCGCACACTGGTGCCCGGCCGCGCCCAACTGGTCACCCGCCGCGGCATCCGCCTCGTCCAGACCGGCCTGGTGGACCAGAAATGACCCACCCCCCGAGCAGCCCCACCCTCCCACGAACCCCCACCCCACCCCCACCGCTTCCCACATCCACCCACCTCAGCGCCCGCGCCGCGCATGGCCCGGCTCTCGGTTCTGTCCGTCTCTGGGTCCGCGTCGCGCACGGCTCGGCTCTCGACCCTGCCCGTCTCCGGGCCCGCGCCGCACATGGCGCGGGCCGAGGCTCTGCCCACCTCCGCGTCCGTGGCCCGCGTGGCCCGGGTCGAGGCTCTGCCCGTCTCCGCGCCCGCGTCTCGCACGGACCCCGTGCTGCTTCCGCGCCGGCCGGGCCGCGGGCGGTTCCTGCCCCGCTGCGGCGGCTTGTGGCTTCCGTGCCGCCCCGGCGGTCGCGGTCGGCTGCTACTCCATCCCGGCCGTGTCCGGTGCTCACTCAGCCCCGGCCGTCTCGAACAGGAGCGTCATGACCACCCCCGGTCTCATGTCCCAGCCCGATCCCGTCACGGTCTGCCGGCTCACCGTGGCCGGCCCCGGGCGCGGCGTCGACCTGAGCGTCCCCGGCGGCGTCACGGTCGGCGCGCTGCTGCCCGTACTGGCCGAGCGGCTCGGCGGCCCGGACGACCCCGCGGGCGCCGACTACGTCCTGCAGCGGCTGGGCGAGGAACCGCTCGACCCGGACGCCACCGTCGACGCCCTCGGGCTGCGCGACGGGGAGATCCTCCAGCTGCGCCCCGCCGCCGAGGCCCTGCCGCCCATGGTCTTCGACGACCTCGCCGACGGCGTGGCCACGGTCGTCAACGCCCGCTCCGACCGCTGGCGGCCCGAGCTGACCCGGCGGCTGTTCATCGCGCTCGCCTGTCTGACCCTGACCCTGCTGGCGGCGGTCGTCCCCGCCGCACCGGCCGCGCTCCCCGCCGCCGCCCAGTACGGGGCTGCGGCCGTGGCGCTGATCGCCGCCTGCGTGGTCATCGGCCGGGCGCCCGCGGCGGATCCCGGGGCCGTCCTGGTCACCGGCGCGGCCGGCTGGGCCTTCGCCGCGCTGGCCGGGCTGACCGCCCGGCACGGCACCGCAGCGCTGCTCCTGCCCGACCGGCACGACCTGCTCACCGGCGGCGCCTGCACCGTCGCGGCGTCCCTGGTGCTGCTGCTCGCCGGTCAGGTGCCCGTGCGCGTCTTCGGCGCGCTCCTCGTCGTCGCGCTCGCCGTCGAGACCTGCGCCGGACTCGCCGTCGGCTTCGGCTGGGACGCCACCACCGCCGCCACCGTCGTCGCCGTCATCCTGTTCCTGCTCAGCGCGGTCGCCCCTCGCCTCGTGCTGCGCCTGGCCGGACTGCGCATCCCGCAACTGCCGCGCAACGCGGGCGAACTCCAGGAGGACACCGACCCCCGCACCCGGCGCGACCTCGACCGGCGGGTCGCCGTCGCCGACGCCTACCTGACCCTGTTCATCGTCGGCGCCGCCACCGTCTACGCGACCGCCCTGGTCCTGCTCACCCGCGAGAGCGGCTGGTTCCCGTGGCTGCTCGCCCTCACCCTCTCCGCCGCCGTGACCCTGCGCTCGCGCGGCGTCACCGAGACCGGCCAGCGGGTGGCGCTCGCCCTGGCCGGCACCCTGGGCCTGGTCCTGACCCTGGCCCGGCTGTTCGTCCCCGGCGGCCCCGTCGCCCACATCGCGCTGACCGTGCTCCTGCTCGCCGCGACCGCCCTGCTGCTCCTCGGCGCCCTGCGCCTGCCCACCATCCGGCTGCTGCCGATCTGGGGCCACACCGCGGACATCCTGGAGATGGTCAGCGCGATCGCCCTCGTGCCGCTCCTCCTGCAACACCTGCACATCTACTGGTACTTCCGTTCCCTGGCCGGCTGAGAGGTCCTCGTGCAGAGCCGACGCGACCACGTCCACGCGTACCAGTTCGCCACCGGGCGGCTGGCCGCCGCACTGGTGACCGGCGAACCGGCCACGGGCGAACCCCCGGCCCGGCGCAGTGTCGTCGGCGCCGTCATCGGGGTCGTCCTCGCCGTCCTCGTCTGCGCCGGCTTCGGCGTGTACGGCCTGATCCGGCCCGGCGGCAACACCGCCTGGGCGAAGCCGAACGCCATCGTCGTGGAGGAGGAGACCGGCACCCGCTTCCTCTACCTCGGCGGCGTCCTCCACCCGGTCGCCAACTACTCCTCCGCACTGCTCGGCGCCGCCGGATCCGCCGCCGGGACCAACGTGTACACCGTCTCCCGCAACTCCCTGGACGGCACGCCCCGCGGCGCCCAGGTCGGCATCACCGGCGCACCGGACTCCGTCCCCGCGCCCGCGTCCTTGCTCACCGGCGCCTGGTCGCGCTGTCTGACGCCTGGTCACAACGACGGCGAGACAGTCGACTTCGCGCCCGGAGGAGGCCGTCCGGCGAACGGGCGCCGCATCCTCGTCGCGGACGGCGACGGCACGTCGTACCTGCTGTGGAACGGCCGCCGGTACCGGCTCGGCGGCCGCGCGGCGCTCGTCGCGCTCGAACTGGACGGCCAGGACCCCCTCACCGCCCCCGCCGCCTGGCTGAGCGCACTGCCCGCAGGACCGGCCGTCACCGCCGCCGACGTCCCCGGCCGGGGCGGCGCGGGACCCCGCGTCGGCGGCGAACCGGCCCGCGTGGGCCAGGTCTTCACCACCGCCGCCGACGGCACCGGCCCCGCCCAGTACTACGTCCTGCGCGCCGACGGACTGGCCCCGCTCACCCGCACCGAGTACCAGCTCCTCGCCGCCGCCTCCGGACAGGGCGCCGGCCGCCAGGTGACCCGCGCCGACGTCGCCGCCGCCCCCGGCTCGAAGGACCGCACGCTGCTGCACCGGCTCCCCGACTTCCTGTCCGGCCCGGTCGCCCACCCCGACGGCCGGACGGTCTGCCTGCGCCAGCGGACCGACGGCAGCACCCTGCGCACCTCCCTCACCTGGGAGAAGCCGCCGTCCGGAAACGCCGTACCGGCCGGAACAGGACTGCTCCTGACGGCACTTCCCCTGCCGTCCTCCGGCCTCCCCGCCGCCACCTGGCTCGTCACCGAACTCGGCGTGAAGTACCCGCTGGCGGACACCGGCGTCCTGTCGGCGCTGGGCTACGGCAGCGGGCAGGTCCGGCCCGTGCCGCGTGCCGTCCTGGACCTTCTGCCCACCGGCCCCACGCTGTCCCGGTCCGCCGCCCTGCTGCCCGTACCCGTGGTCGCCGCCCCCTCTCCCTCCTCCTCCGCCGCGAAGGACGGCTGACATGGCGTCAGGGGCGCCACGGCTGACCGGCCGCCGCGCCGGGCACGCCCTGCTGGTCCACGTGCGGGGCGCCGCCGACCCGCAGGCGCTCGCCTTCGCCGAAGGGCTGCCCGAGGACCCCGAGCACCGGCTCGTCGTCCTCGACCTCCCCGCCGACCTCCCCGAGACGTCCTGGCCCGCGCTCGCCACGCTCCTGGGCCGCCACGACGGCACCTTCCGGCTGGTCACCGGCCGCCGCCCCCGGGGCGGGGCGCTGCCGCTGGGCCAGTGGCTCGCGGACCGCCTCGACCGCACGGTGCTGATCGGCGACGGCGAGGTGATCCCCGCCGCGGGCGGCGTCCTCTACATCCCAGGCGACGGCGACGGCGACGGTAGCGGTAGCGGCGACGGTGGTGCGGGCTGGGTCCGGCTGCGCCGGGGGCAGCCCGCCGTACCGGTCTCCCGCCGCTTCCCCGCCCCCCTGTGGGAGTTCTCCGTCGCCGACCGCTCCTGGCGGACCAGCGAACGGGCCGTCGCCGACCCCCTGCCGAGCGGAGTGTGGCTACGCCCCCGCGCCCGCGAAGGCACGCTCACCGGCCACCGCCGACAGCTCCAGGCCCGGCTCGCCTGCCGCCGCGACTTCCTCACCGTCGTCCTCGGCTGCCCGGGGACACCGCACCTCCCCCTGGACGACGTCTCCCGCTTCTGGGGCTCGCTGCTGCCCGGTGCCCGCTCCCAGGTGCGCTTCGTACGGTACGGACCGCTCGCCGTACCCGGGCACGACACCGACGGCCAGGCGCTCGCCGACCGCCTCGACTCCCCGGTCGTGGTCTACAACGGGCTCCCGGTCGGCCGGGCCCCGTGGGAGACCCCGCGCACCCACACCGTGGACGAGGACGGGACGCTCGGCTGGGCCACCTGGGCCAGGGAACTGTGCTACCTCCCGGCCCGCACGACGGGCGGCCGTCCCACCGCCCCCACGGTCCTGAGCCACCGGCCCGTCGCGGTCGCGGCCCCGGAGGTCGCGCCCGGTGTCTACCGGTACGCGGACGACGCGGTCCTGGAGGTGGTGCCGGGCGGGCTGTGGATGCGGCCCGCGGCGGAACCCCCCGACGCCGCCGTCGTCCGCTCGGCCGCCGCCGACCCCCGGCACGTCCGCGTCGTCTACGGCACGGTCGCACGCGCCGCCGACCGCATGCGCGACCTCGCCGAGTCCCTCCTGGCCCACCTCGACCCGCTCACCCGCGCCCTGACCCGCCTGATCCCGGCAACCGACCTCACCGCCACGGTCGGCACCCCCACGGTCGGCACCGGCACGGTCAGCAGCGGCACGGTCAGCAGCGGCACGGTCAGCAGCGGCATGGGCGGCACCGGCACGGTCAGCAGCGGCACGGGCGGCAGCGGTACGGCGAAGTCCCCGACGGCCGAGTCACCCGCACCGATCCGCCCGGGCTTCCTCGCGGCCCTCGCCACGGAGGTGACGGCCCCACCGTCGCCATCCACGGCACAGGTCCCGCCGACGACCACCGGCACACCGAGCACCGTCACCCCGGCAACGCCCGCCACCGCCACGGAGTCCGCCGCGCCCCCGGCTCCCGGCCACCCGACGGGGCCCACGGTCCCGGCAGCGGATGCCGGCCTTCCGCCCGAGGCTTCCGTCTCCGACCCGGCGACGTCCGAGACCGGTGCCCGGCCCAGCGCGGCCCCGGTCGCGGGCCGTCCGACGGCACCCGCCGTCGCTGCGACGGACGTGCACCTTCCGTCCCCGCCTCAGGCCCCCGCGCCTCAGGCCCCCGCGCCGCCGGGCCGCGGGGCCGACCCCGCCGCCACGCTCACCGGGACCCCCGCAGCACCCGACCCCGGGACCCCCGCTGCCCCGAACACCACCGGTCCGTCCGCCTCGGAGGCCGGAAGCGCCGTCGTACCCGGCGCCGTCCCGCCGCCGACCCGGCCACCCGTCCCCGCCTTTCGGCTGGTGTCCGCTCCGGCAGCCGCCCCCGAGCGTCCGCGCACCCCGCCGCACCCCCCGGCCGCCGACCCTCTCGTACCGGCCGGGTCCGGCCCCGGCGGACGGCCGTGTCCGCAGCCGGTCCCGAGCGCCGCGGCCTGGGCGCTGCCGCCCGCCAAGGGGCTCGCGCGGGAACGCGAGTGGCTGCGGGGCGCGTTCCGGCAGCAGTACAACGACGGCGCCGGTACGGTCGCCCGCGTGCTGTCGCAGTCACCCGGGCTGCGCGGCACCGGCACCGCCTCCACCGAGGACGTGCTCACCGACCTGGTCGCGGCCCGCCTCTACCTCCGTGGCGAGGGCGACGTCCTCGACCACGCGGTCCGCGGCGCCACCGTCGGCCCGCACGTGCCGCTCGCCCGCTGCGTCACCGCCGGACTGCGCCGACTGCCCTCCTACCGCGGCCCCACCCTCCTCCGCGCCCGTCTCGACGACACCGAGCGGGCCTGGTACGCCGGGCGCCGTCTGGTCACCGAGTGGGCGTTCTGCTGGGCGCTGACATCGGCCGCCGCGCTCCCCGGCGACGTCGACTTCCTCATCTGGTCCATGACCGCGCGCCGCACCGCGCTGCTCGACCCGGAGCCGGCCGACCGCGTCCTCTTCCTCCCCGGCACCAGCTTCAAGGTCCTCGCCACCCGCGAGGGCGAGCGCCCGGCCGTGCTGCTGCGCGAGCTGTCCGCCTCGGAGATCGGCCCCGACGGCCGGGTCGAGCCCGGGCGGACGCCCGTCGACGACATCGCCCTGTCCGGTCTCGACGAGGCCCACCGCGCCTGGCGGGCCGCCGAGGACGGGTCCGCGCCCGAACCGCCCACCGCCGTGGCGAACCGCTTCGGCGCACCCCCGGGGCTGCTCACCGCCCCCGCGCGCACCTGACTCCCACCAGAACCTGTCCGCACCCCAAGCCACGCCACCCCACGCCACCCCACCTCACGCCACTCGACCCCTCCCCGAATCGAGGACGACTCATGAGCCGGCAGGTCTTGCTGGTCTCCCAGGACGGCTCCGCTCCGTACCGCACCATCGGCGCGGCCCTGTCCGCCGCGGCCGACGGCGCGCTCATCACCGTCTCGCCGGGCACCTACCGGGAGTCGCTGGTCGTCGACCGGGTCGTCACCCTGGCCGCCGGAGCCGACGGCGTGGTGATCGACGGTGCCGCCGACAGCGCCGTCGTCGTCGACGCCGAGGCCGTACGCCTCTCCGGCCTCACCCTGACCGGTGGCGGCGAGCAGACCCCGGTCGTGGAGGTCCGCCGGGGCGAGGCCGCCCTGGAGGCGTGCGCGGTCTCGGGCGACGACGCCTGGGCGGCCGTTCTCGCCTGGCACCAGGGCACCCTCATCGCCCGTTCCTGCCGGGTGCGCGGCCCGGGCGGCGCCGGCATCGTGGTGACCTCGTCCGGCCAGAACGTCGTCGAGGGCACCACGGTCGAGCAGACCCGCTCCTCGGCGGTCGTCGTCACCGAACGCGGCCGTCTGACGGTACGTCAGTGCCGACTCGACGGCCCCGGCGGCAACGGCGTCTGCGTCAACGGGCAGGCCCACGGCACGGTCGAGGACACCACCGTCACCGGCAGCGGCCAACCCGCCGTCGTGGCCGAGCAGAACGGCCGCCTGGACCTGCTCCGCGTCACGGTCTCCGGCAGCGCGGGCCTCGACGCCTATCTGACCAGCGGCGCCGAAACCACCCTGACCGACTGCTCGTTCACCGGCTCGGGCGGCGAGTCCGTGCTGGTCGCGGGCGGCGCCTCCCCCCTGCTGCGCGGCTGCCTCCTGTCCGGTGCCGCCCGGGACGCGGTGCGGATCACCGAGGCGTCCGCCCCCGTCCTGGAGGACTGCACCGTCACCGGCACCCCCGTGGGTGTGCTGGCCGACGGCGGCAGCCGTCCCGTCCTGCGCGGCCTCACCGTGCGCGACACCGACCGCGGTCTGCTCGCCGGCGACGGGGTCACCGTCGAGGGCGAACGGCTGACGGTGACCGCGGGCAGCGCCGGTGTCCTCGCCGGACGCGGCGCCGTACTCACCCTGCGCGAGTCGGAGATCACCACCGAACGACCTGGCACGGCGGTCGAGTTGACGCAGGGGGCCACCGGCGGTCTGCACGAGCTGCGGCTGCGCGCCGCCGACGGCCCCGCCCTGGCGCTCACCGGGGCGACGGCCCTCGCCGAGTCGTGCGTCCTCATCGACTCCGGTGCGGTCGTCGGCGCCGACGCCCGGCTGGAGCTGAAGGACACCGAGTCCGTCGGCTCCGGCACCGACGGCCTGCGGGTGTCCGGCGGCGGCCGGCTCACCGCGACGGGCTGCCGGATACACGGAGCCCGAGGCCACGGCGTCCACCTCCAGGCCATGTCCCGGGCCGAGTTGGAGCACTGCGTCGTGTCCGACAACGCGGGGGACGGCATCCGCGTCAACACCGGGGAACCGGTCCGCGTCCAGAGCTGCGAGCTCCGCGACAACGGCGGCCGTCCCCTGCACCGTATGCGCTCCGATTCCCGCCTCACCGTCGTCGACGTCACCGGCGCGGACGCCCCCGACGGCCCGGACCACGAGGACACCACCAGCCGCCCGACCCCGGACCCGGCGCGGCGGGACGCCTCCTCCTCCCCGGCGCCGCGGGACACCGCGGCCCCGACCGGACAGCCGCCCGCGCCCCGGCACACCGGCACCGGCCCGCTCGCCGAGATGGACGCGCTGGTCGGCCTGGAGAGTGTCAAACAGGAGGTCACCGGCCTCATCAACCTCAACCGGATGACCCGGCTGCGGGAGGAGATGGGCCTGCCCATGCCCCCGATGAGCCGCCACCTGGTCTTCGCGGGCCCCCCGGGCACCGGCAAGACCACCGTCGCCCGGCTCTACGGCGCCGTCCTCGCCGAGTTGGGCATCCTCAGCCAGGGGCACATCGTCGAGGTCTCCCGCGCCGACCTGGTCGCCCAGATCATCGGCGGCACCGCCATCAAGACCACCGAGGTCTTCAACCGGGCGCTGGGCGGTGTCCTGTTCATCGACGAGGCGTACACCCTGACCAACCAGTCCAAGGGCACCGGCCCGGACTTCGGTCAGGAGGCCGTCGAGACGCTGATGAAGCTGATGGAGGACCACCGCGACGAGATCGTCGTCATCGTCGCCGGATACAGCGCCCAGATGGACCAGTTCCTCGCCTCCAACCCGGGCATGGCGTCCCGGTTCTCGCGGACGGTGGAGTTCCCCAACTACACGGTCGACGAGCTGGTCACCATCGTGCGCGGGCTGTGCGGCAAGCACTACTACGAACTGACCGAGGACGCCTTCGACGCGGTCGGCCGCTACTTCGCGCGCATCCCGAAGGGGCCCACCTTCGGCAACGGCCGTGTCGCCCGCCAGCTCTTCGAGACGATGATCAGCAAGCAGGCGTCGCGGCTGGCGGTGTCCGTGCCGGAGACCAACTCCGAGCTCAGCCGCCTCACCGAGGCCGACGTGGAAACCGTCCCGGAACCCACGGCGGACGCTCACTTGGGGGCGGCGGCCGGTGACGGCACGGGAACGGGACCCGGCACCACCCCGACGGCCCCCGAACCCACCAGCCCCGCGCTGGCCCGCATCGCCGCCCTGATCGGTCTGGACGACGTCCGGCGGGCCCTTCAGGAACGGCTCGCCCAACTCGCGGTGGCACACCGGGCAGGCCCCCCGCCGGCCGGCGCGGCCAACCTCGTGCTCGCCGGCCCCGAGGGCAGCGGCCGGGACGCCGTCGCGGTGCTCTACGCCAGGTCCCTGGCCGAACTGGGCGTCCTGCGGGCCGGGAACGTGCACCGGGTGCCGCTGTCGGCCGTACCGGCCCGCTGGCCCGGACAGGCCGAGGCGTACACGGCGTACCTCTTCGGGGAGGCCGAGGGCGGGCTGCTGCTGGCCGAACTGGACCCGTACTTCGCCGAGCGGCCCGCCGGGGAGCGCGCCGCCGTCGCCACCGCCCTCGCCGAGGCGAGTCCTCGCCATCCGGACGTGGCCCTCGCCCTGTCCACCGACCCGCGGCTGCTCACCGGACTCCTGGACGGCCCCACGAGCAACCGGCTGGCCGCGCTCTTCACCGAGCGGATCGACTTCCGGCCCTACACCGCCGAGGAGTTGGCGCGGCTCGCCGTACGCCGCCTGATCACCCTGGGGTTCGAGGTGGCGGACGGGACGCTGGAGGCGTTCGCGGACCACTTCGCCGCCGTGCCCGCCGCCAGGGGTGCCTTCGACGCGCACCTCGGTGCGGACCGACTCGCCGACGCGGTCACCACGAAGGCCCTCGGACCCGCCGAAGTCCGCCTCCTCACCGGCGAGTCGGGCGCGGAGCGCCCCGGCGTCGCGGTGGTCGCCTGACCCCTCGCCCGGACGCCGGGTCACGGGGGCAGGGGGCGTGTCACAGCGGGCAGGAAGGGCCGCTGCCGCTGTCGGCCCGCCGAACGGGTGTGAAGGATGGGCCATGGCCGAATCCGAGATCCACCGAAAGGAACAGGTATGGCTTCCTCTGTCGAGTCGGTATCCCTTGAGGGAATGCAGCTTTCCGGAAACGTGCACCTCCAGACGGCGGAGCACGTCCGGACGTCCTACCAGACCATGGTGAGCCTCGCCGAGCGGGCGGAAGCCGGCTGGCAGGGCGAGGCGGGTCAGGCGTTCAAGACGGCGCTCGACAACTGGATGAAGAACTACGCCGTCGTGGCCAACGTCCTGGACCAGATGCACGACCGCATGGGCCAGAACTACCGGGTGGCGTCCACCACGCACGAGTCGACGTCCACCGCCGCCAAGCAGGTCGGCGCGGTGACGGCCGAGCCGGTCGGCCTCACCGGTTTCTGACACCCACCCCGAACCGCGGTAAAGGAGGAACAGCATGGCGACGTATGCCGTCGACTGGCAGGCGTTCAACGAAGTGCTGGAGCAACTGGCCGTTCTCCAGCAGCAGATCAACACGCTGAACACGGAATTCACCTCGGGCAACAGCTCGGCCCTGAGCGAATGGAGCAGCGAGGCCAAGGACGCCTTCGAAGCCCGCAGGCAGGAATGGACCACCGCCGCCGACGCGATGAAGGGACAGGCGGCGGTGGTTCAGAAGACGGCGGCCGACTGCCGTGACGACTACGAGCTGGCCCGCAATTTCGGCGTCAAGCTCTGGAGCAAGTAGTCATGGCCGAGGTTCCGACGACACCCGTGGAGCCGTCCTCGTCGGACCCCGACGGGACCGCGCAGGCCTGGGACCCGACCAGCGTGCACTTCCCGGCCACCGTGTCGGGACCGGTCACCGGGGGGACGCCGGACCCGCCGTCCGTGCCCAAGGGCAGCGGGGGATCGGGCAGCGAGGTCGTCAGCACGGCGTCGCTCGACCTGTTCGCCAAGAACATCGAGAAGCTCGTCCCCACGGTCATCGCCGCCCGGGACAGCATGCGGGCCGGTTCCGCCACCGTCGTCCAGCCGGGGGCCTTCTACGATGCCTACCAGCTGCGGTCCCAGACCTCGGGTCCCAACGGCGGCGCCGGCCTCCAGGAGCGCTACTACAAGGCCCTGGCCGACCTCGCCGAGGGGCTCGCGGACATCAGCCGCGGCGCCCAGCTGATGAGCAAGAAGTACACCAGCACGGAAGAACTCAACAAGATGAAGACGAGCGACCTCCAGGAGTTGCTCGCCTCCGCGACCGCGGACTTCCAGCGCCTGGCGGAGGACAGCGGTGCGTCCGTCTCCACTCCGAACAGCTCCACCACCGGGTCCACCACCGGGTCCACCAGCGGATCCAACACCGGCTCCACAGGCGGTACGAACAACGGCGGCGGCACCAAGTAGCCGACCACGACGATCTGCCACGGACCGAACGGCCGCCGGCGGCACCGGACACCCCGGTGCCGCCGGTGGTCGTGCGGTCCCGCAGCGATTCAGGAGAGCGAGCGCTGGACGATGCCCGACTACAACTCGAACGGGTTCGCGCAGGACGACAGCGGGATCTACGGCGACCCCTCCGTCCAGGGCTCCCCGTCCGACTACGACAGCTGGGACTGGAAGCAGATCATGGCCGCCATCACCGGCGGCTCCAACCTGACCCCCGGCGCCGGCGGCGAGAACCGGGCGTCCGGCGTGGCCGACCCGCAGACCCTGGTCGCCGCCGCCAACCAGTTCCAGCATGTCCAGCAGGTCCTCGCCATGGTCGCCACCAGCCTGGACGCCCAGGCCAAGGCGCTCGCGGGCGGCAAGGGCGCTCCCTGGCAGGGCGCCGCGGCCGACGCCTTCGCCGACACCATGACGACCTTCTCCCGGCAGGTCGCCTCCAACGCCGACGCCCTCGCGGGCGGGACCACGGGCAGTTCGGTCGGCCAGAACCTCGTCTGGAGCGCCAACGCCCTGACGGTCGCCCAGGCCAACATCCACGCCATCGACACCTGGTACGCCGACCAGGCCGTCAAACTCGGTGTCCAGCCCATGGCGAACGGGCTCATCCCGATCAGCCAGCGGCCCGACATCGTCGAGATGATGACCAACGACATGCGGGCCCAGCTGAAGCAACTGGCCTCCAACTACGCACAGGTCAGTCAGTCCCTCGGCCGGGTCCAGCCGAAGCCCGTCGTCTCCCCGGTCAGCGACTCCGGCTCCACGGGCGGCAACGGCGGAAGCAACGGGAGCGGCGGCAACAACTCACAGCTCGGCGGGGGCGGCAGCAGCGGCGACGACCTCAACACGCCGGACACCTCGCAGCTGAACTCCGGTGGCAGCGGCGGTACGGGCGGTACGGCGGACCCGTACACCAGCGAACTCACCTCACCGGACCTGGACAGCACCGGGGGAACCGGCGGCACCGGCACGGCCGCCGGACTGACCACACCGGAGCTGGCAAGCCTGGACGACGGCACAGGAACGGGTACGGGGACGGGTACGAGTACGGGGACGGGCGGCACGGCGACCCCGTACACCAGTACGTTGACCTCGCCGGACCTGGAGACCCTGGGAACGGGGACGGGGACAGGGACGGGCGCTACGGCGACCCCGTACACCAGCGCGCTCACCTCACCGGACCTGGCCGGTACCGGGGACACGACGTCGACCGTCTCCCCGTACACCGGAACACTCGACCCCGGACTGGACGAAGTCCTCAACCCGACGACGGGCAGCACGGGTTCGACGGGGTCGACGGGTTCGCTGGGCACCACCACTCCCACCGCACTGCCCCTGAACTCCCTGGCGACCGTCCCGTCCACCTCCCTGGGCAGCACGGGAGGAACGGGCAGCGCGGGAGGCACCGGCACGACCGGTACGACCGGCACCGCTCAGGGACTGACCGAGGTGCCCGAGGCGTGGACCGGTGGAACGTCGCTGTCCGACCTGCCCAGCACCACGGCCTCAAGCCTGCCGGAAGGCACCACCACGGGTCTGCCCGACACGACGGCGACGAGTCTGCCCGACACCGGCACGGCCCTCACCCCCACCGCGCTCCCCGACTCCAGCCTCGTCTCCACACCGGGACTGGCCGACGGAACCAGCGCGTCGGGAACATCGATGATGCCGATGATGCCGGGGACGGGTGCCGCCGGCGCGGGAGCGGGCGCGGGCGGTGCGGAACGCCCGGACGCGGCAGGCCTGTTGGGCGGCGAGGGAGTCGTACCGTGGACGGGCACGGGCGTGACGTCCCTGGACGACGCGGCGCCGGTGGCGGGGGCGGCGAGCGGGGGTGCGGGCCTGACGGGCACGGACGCCCTGCCGGGCCTGACGCCGGAGTCGTCGGGTACGACGAGTACATCGGGGGAGTCGGCAGCCTCGGGCGTATCGGGTCTGCCGATGATGCCGATGATGCCGGGGACGGGTGCCGCCGGCGCGGGAGCGGGCGCGGGCGGTGCGGAACGCCCGGACGCGGCAGGCCTGTTGGGCGGCGA
>NZ_JBVJND010000046.1:67106-68898 GCF_055583825.1 Streptomyces sp. NPDC104367
CGAAGGGGTCGTACCGTGGGCAGACGAGTCGGCGGACGGCGTGTCGCAGGAGACCCCGAGGGCCGGGGCCCCGGAAGGCGGCGCGGCCCTCACCGGCACGAACGTCGAGCCCGCCACCCTCACGGAAGGCGCGACGGCGACCACGGGCGTTCCCTTCCTGCCGATGATGCCCGGCACGGGCCAGGCGGCCACCGGCGCCGGACGCGCGGAGAGCGGTGAACGCCCGGACGCGGCAGGCCTGTTGGAAGCGACGGCGACGGCGTGGATCCCCGGAGCCGACGAGTCGGCCGCCGAGGAGCCGACGGCGGGCGCGACGCCCGTTGCCGCGGCCCTGCACGGCGCAGCCACGACCGCCGCCTCACCCCGTGGGACCGACCACGGCAGGAACAACGGGGAGCCGGGCACAGGACACCCGGCGTCCGCGGCCACCACTGCACCCCCGGCCGCCGCCGAACCGGAGCAACCGGCCCAACCGGCCCAACCGGCCCCGGCCCAACCGACACCGGCCCAACCGGCCGACGACCGCGTCCCGGTGGTCGCGCCGGACGAGGAGAGCGAGGACGACCTCTCGGCGTGGAGTGTCGCCGCCGCCGGCTTCACCCCACTGCTGTTCGGCCTGGCGGGACGCACGGCCACGACCCGGACCGGCGACGGGAGCGACACCTCCCGCTACACCGTCGCCGCCCCGGCCATCTGGGACGAGGAGGAAGGGGAGACGGCAAGGCGCGCGGAACTGACCGTGGCCCCACCACCCGCCCCGGCCATGGCCACGGCGGACGACGACGGTCCGGAACTGACCACCTGGCGGCCGACCCCACGCCCCGCCCCGGCCGCTGCGGCCCTCGCCTTCGCGGGCGACCTCGGTGACCGGCCGGCGCGGTCCGGCGACGGCGGCGAGCCCCCACCGGTCGAGCCCGCCCAGCGCGCGGCTGACCAGGACGAACCGGACGAGGAGGGGGAGGCCGAGGAGGGGGAGGCCGAGGAGAGCACCGCCCTCGACCTGCTGCGCCAGGACGCGTCCACCTGGGGAGGAACCCGCTCCCGCGAGATCCCCGACTCCCTCGGCTGACCGCACGCACACGGGCGCACGGCCGTGGCGATGCCCACCGTACGGAAGGGCATCGCCACGGTCGCCAAGGGCATTGATCGGGCCTCGTCTTGAGCTACGCGGAGCAACACGATCATGATCCGGTCGACATCCCTGCCGGAAGCGCCGGTTCCCCATCGGCACCCGGCACCTCCCTGTCCGCCAGAAGCCCCCGTGCGACCGTCGACCCCACCCGAGATCTCCCTCGACCAGGCCCGTGAGCAGTACGAGGCCCACCGCGCGTCCTGCCGCCAGTGCGCGGTCGGCGCGGCACCGTGCCGCGCCGCCAAACACCTGCGACGCGCCTACAACAACGCCCTCAGAACCGCGGACACCACCACGACGGACCGTGGGAACGACTCCGGCTCCCCGGCCCGGCCCGGTGACAGATCAGGCGGAGTCACTGCCTGACCGGGCAGACGACCCGCCGATCGGCACCACTCCTGCGCCGTCTCTCCCATGATCGGCCAGGACGGCGTCCGGCCCCTCGTCCCTCCCCGCCTCCCCCGACGGGCGGACGGGGCCGGAGGCCGCTCCAACCCCACCTGGAACCGATGAGGAGTGTGGTGTGTCCATCCGGAACCGGGTCATCGCGGGCGGCGTGGTCGCAGTGACGGCCGTCGCCCTGGGCGGTGTGTCACTGGCCCTGGCCGACGCCCCGACCGACGGCCAGGAGATCACCGGCCAGATGACCTACTACAACGA
>NZ_JBVJND010000047.1:0-67444 GCF_055583825.1 Streptomyces sp. NPDC104367
CGTCCGGGCTCAGCAGGACGTTGCCCAGCGGGCTGCCACGCCACCCGGAGGTGACGGCCTCGCCCAGGTCGAGGGCGTGCACCGAGCCTCCTTCGTCCGAGAAGCTGGCCTCGAAGCCGTCGTCGAGCAGGGACGAGATCAGGTGCCCGCTCAGACCGGGTGCGCCCCGCACCCGGTACAGCGGCATGTTGTCGGCCCATCCCTGGTAGAACGCCGCGCGGCCGACGCACCACTGCGGGAAGAGGTCGTAGAAGTAGCTGTTGAAGTGATCCGTGCCCACGAGGACGAGGCAGTCCGGCCGGAGATCGAGCAGATCCCGGCGGACCCTCTCGTAGGCGCCGTAGCAACGGGCACGGACGTCGTCCTCGACCAGCTCGGGCCGGCTCACCATCATCGACGAGTGCGAGACTGCGTAGCCGGCGACCAGCTCGGCCATGTGGGGCTCCGATCGTTTCGTCCTCAGGGCTTCGGTGCTGCCCTGCCTGTCATGTGCGTGAGTTCCCTCGCGTCAGGAGCCGTCGCCCTCAGAGTCGCCGGCCGGTGTAGCTGGCGGCGTCCGCGGGGTCTCCCGCGCCTCGGTAACGGGTGACCGTCGGGTACGGGTAGACCGGTCGCCGCGCCTCGACGGCCAGGCTCGCCGGGTCCATCCGCTCGGCGATGATCTCCTCGGGCGGCGCTCCGTGTTCGACCCAGCGCATCAACGCCGCCATGCCCGCCGCCAGGGTGAGCCCCGGACCGCTGCCGAGGCAGTTCCCGTGGCTGTCGCCGTCGGTGACGAACAGCCGGGCGAAGCGTGCGGTCGGCTCCTCCCCGCCCATGGCCTCCACGACAGCCTGGAAGTACGCGACGACGGACTGATAGATGAGGAGTTCGTCGTCCGCGGCCTGGGTGAGGATCAGCTTGGCGCCGCTGTCGCGGAACGCGGAGAGGTCCGGGTCGGCGGAGTCGATCTCCCCGAGTTCGGCCACGCCCCGGTCGAAGAGTTCCGCGAAGCGTTCGGTGGTCAGTGTGGTCCAGTCGAGGTCCCGGTCCCGGGTCACCCAGCGGAAGTGCGACGGTCCGAACATCAGGGGCAGCGGCTTCGTTTCGCCGTCGGCCTCGGTGGTCATGCACAACCCTGCCCCGGCCGTGGAGGTGGGTACGCAGGGCCGCGGCCCGTACCAGAGGAACGAGCCGTCCGCGCGGCGCGGGCCGTCCCAGATCCGGCGCATGACCTCGGCGTCGGCCTCGGTGATCGCTCCGGTCTCGGTGCGGGCGCCCACCAGCTTGTGGGGGTCGAACTCGCAGGGGTCGAAGGCGCCGACGATCCCGTCCCGCAGGCCGTCCACTCCGTCGTTGGCCTCGATCGCCGCCGCCCGGAAGGCGTCCAGCTTCGCCGGCACGAGCGGGTTGCGATGCTCGTTCATCACGAGCGCGGGCCACAGCGTGGCCGCCATCGTCCGCGTCCAGTTGATCGCCGGGTCGGACGACCAGACGCCGTCGTAGTCCCGCGGGTGCCGCTGCGCCGAGGCCAGCGCCTGGCGTCCGCCGCCCGAGCACCCCTGGAGAGGCGGGGATCCGTGCAGCGCCTCGGTGACCGCCTTGCCGACCAGGGTCATCTCGTGCGTACTGCGGTCCACCCAGTTGCGGATCAGTTCCCAGTCGAGTTCCGCGGTGTCCTCGCGCAGTCCCCAGTCGACCGTGCGCCGGTCCCGGTTCGCCCCGTCCGTGGCCGCGACGGCGAACCCGTTCCGCACCGCCGCGGGCAGCGTCGGGCCCCGCACGAAGGGCGCCTCGATCCACGGCGGCACGGTCCGGTTGCCGCCGCCGGTGGCCCCCAGGAACCGGCCGTTCCAGGCCAGCGGCACCCACACCATGATCTCGGCGGTATGCCCGCCGGGACCGTGCTGACGCACCCGGACATCACAGAAGGGCGGCAGATTCGTGATGGTCACGTAGGCGGGGACGAAGACCCCGGCGGGAACGTCGACCTCCATCGGCGGCGGGTCGAACTCACCGCTGCGGTTGACCGTCGCCGACACCACCTCGGCGCCGTGCAGGCCGCCGACTGCGGACCGCAGGTTCTCGACGGTGCAACGGGCGGCGGCACCTTCCGCCTCCGGCACCCCCTCCATCGCGACCCACTGGGTCGGGTCGTACTCGCCGATCGTCACGTCGTCCCAGGGCATGGGGGTCCTTCCTTTCCGTGGGGGAATACCGAGCACCTGCGGCTACTGGTCCCGGTAGGCCTCGTTGAAGTCCGAGAAGTCCTCGTAGCAGCGGATCCGCTCGATGAGCCCGTCCCGGAAGTCCATCAGGATGGCCAGCTGATGGTTCGCGATCATCAGGTCGGTCTTCCTGATCCGCAGAGGTGCCTCGATCAGCATGACGACGCGGTTCCCGTTCGCGACGAACTCCGGCGCCCTGTTCATGGGGAAGCCTCCCTGGACGTGGTCGCGCTCCAGTGCGCCGAGTTCGCGGACGGCGTCCTTCCCCACGACGCGGGTGCGGCCCCGGCGCGGCGGGGAGTACGTGGTGGTGCCGCCGTACACGGGCGTGTCCACCGGGAACGAGAACTCGAACACCACGTCGTCCGCGGCGAGATCCCACTCCATCGGCCCGCGGTCCTCGGGACCGAGGCCGAGTCCGTGGAACCTGCGTGCCGTCTCGACGTTCCGTTGCGCCAGTTCGTCCATCATCGCCCGTACCTGCCTGTCGTCGGCCGACCGGGAGGAACCCGTCGGGTGGTCTGTCGCTGCCGGGGCCGGTCGCGCCCGCTTAGACCCAATGCCGTGACTCTGTTGGCGATCTTGTGAGGGTCAGCTGGTGGCGGTGCAGAGGGCGTGGAAGTGGCTGGGTGCCCGCTGCTTTCGGGTCGGACTGGAGATCCAGTCGGCGATCCGGGTGACGTTGCAGGCCAGAGCGGTCAGGACGTGCTGGACGTGGGTCTTGCGCAGGCCCCGGTAGCGGGTTCTGCGGAGGCCGCAGGTGCGGATGTTCTGGGAGAGGGTGGCCTCGATGCCGGCCCGGATCGCGTAGCGGTCCTGCCACTGCCGGGTCCGTTGGTCGAGGCGGTTGGCCTGCTGGATGTCGTGCAGTTCGCGGGTGGGCAGCAGGGCGAGCGAGCGCGGACGGACTTCGGAGTTGGTGCACTGGGCCCGGTCCGTGCAGGCCCGGCATGCGGCCTCGCCGAAGCGGACCTGGATGTAGTCGTGGCCGGAGATCCGCAGTGGCTTCCAGGTCCGGCTGGTCTGCCCGCGGGGGCAGACGACCTGGTGGCCGTCCCAGTCGACGGTGAAGGATGCCTTGTCGAACCCGTTCTGTGCTTTGGTCTGGTGGCTGGGGTCGGGAGCGACCGGGCCGAGCAGCGTGATGTGGTGGACGCGCAGGGCGCGTTCGATCCGCTGCGCGGTCACGTAGGCGGCATCGACCACGTGCTCGCCCGGTGCCAGGCCGGACGCGGCGAGGTCGTCGTGCATCTGGTCGGTGAGCTCGCCGTCCTGGACCGGGGCGATCGTCGTGGCCACGTGCACCACAACCTCCGGCAGGCCTGACGTGCACGTTTCCGTGAAATGGGTGCGATAGCCGGACCACGCGGTGTCCCGCTTGACGCAGTAGTGCGCGTCGGTGTCGTACGGGGAGTCGAACCGCAGCGACGCCGGAGGCAGAGCGTGGCCGTCGCGCCAGCGCAGGCGTCCGCGTGCATCCCAGTAGTAGTGGTGCACCCACACCCGGCGCAGGATCTCCACCTGCGGCAACGCGCGCAGCCGGGGCGGGGCGTCTGGCGCCCAGGCTGCGGCCAGGACTTTGCATCCGTCCCGGCCGAAAGCCTCGGCCAGGGCGGTGACTCCGGCTTTCCCGCCAGGGACCTTGCCGATCTCGACCTTGCGTCCGTAGCGCTTGTCCCACTCCGGCTCCACCAGCGGCAGCAGCCAGTCCGGGGCTGCTTGGGCGAGTTGATCGAGTGCAGCCCGCAGGCTCTCGCCGGCCAACTCCAGGCGGCTGAGCCTGCGGACGGCGGCGAGCACGTGTGTGGCATCGGTGCGCTGGCGGCCTCCGGCCTTGAGCAGCCCGGCTTCGACCAGCCGGTTCAGCATCACCTGCAGCAGCCGGTCGGCCGCATCCCTCTCGGTCAGCCGGGCCCGGAACTCGCACAGCACCGAATGATCGAACCCGGGATCGTCCAACTCCATGCCGAGGGCGTATTTCCAGTCGATCCGAGTGCGGACCGCATTTGCGGCAGCGCGGTCGGACAGGTTCTCCGTGAACTGCAACACACTGACCAGCGCCAACTGCCCAGGCGACAGGCCAGGGCGCCCATCACGCGGGTACAGTTCCGCGAAGTCCTCGTCCTCGAACACCACGTCCAACCGGTCCCGCATCAGCATCGCCGGCGCCCCCTTCGGACACGCCGCCCACGCTGTCAGCACCGTCCGCGTCGGAATCCGCTGATAACTCCTCGGCCGCAACGACATCCCCGGGCCCCTCCCCGAGACACCACCCCGCCTCACTCCAGCGAACCGCAGAACAGACGTCGCGTCAGCACCCCTCACAAGATCGCCAACAGAGTCACGGCATTGCGCTTAGACCGTGTCCTAAGACCGTGTCCTACGTGGTGAGGCGGTCGTGGTGAACCCCCAGGGCACGCCCAGGCTGGTCGCCGGATCGGTGACCAGCGCGTCGTCCGACCGCGACCGGATCCGCACGCCCTGCGCCGTGAGGTGGGCCTCGGCGCGGTCGAGGTCGACGACCTTCCACGTGATGGCGTGGTAGGTGTCACGGCTTGGCGGACTCGGGTCCGCCGACGCGGGCGGGAATTCCTCCCAGTCCGCCTGTGCCGGGCTCCCGGGGTCCGGCACCGCGAACTCGAACACGGCGTCCGCGAGGTGCACATAGGAACTCGTCGCCGCGCGCAGTTCGTCGCGGCCCTCGTGGATCACCGTGCCGCCGAGCACGTCCACCGCCAGAGACAGGACGCGTGCGGGGTTCCGGGTCACCAGCGTGTGGTGGGCGCAGTACTCGACACCGAGCGGGTCGCGGTCGGAGACCGGCGCGAGCGACCATCCCGGTTCGAGCCGCTCGTCGGCCGCGACGTGGCTGACACGTGTGGGGTCCGCGCCGTGGCCACGGGAGGTGGGCACGAACTGGTAGGTGAGCCCGGCGTCCTCCTCCAGGGTCACGAAGGTGGGCCGCCCGGCGAGGGAGCCCGGCGCGGGTGTTCCGGGCGAGAGCGGCGATTCGTCACCCGCCGCGACCTCGCCCCCGGGACCGGCGACGCGGATACCGGCGGCCTTCAGCGCGCGGTACACGTCGGCGATCTCGTCCTGGTCGACGTACCAGCCGGCGAGGGCGAGATGGGGCAGGCCCGCAGCGGACGTCTCTCGCGTTCAACGCGCTCCTCCTCGTCCCCGACGGTGCCGAGACCAGCTACTACGCGGTGCAGGGCGAAGAGTCGATCCTCGGACAACAGGTTGGGCAGAGCCTCCTGGCGCATGCAGTGAACCTTTCGTCACGTGGAGTACTGGACGAACTGAATGGCGACGGCCGAATCAGGACGATCTCGTCAGGCCAAGCCAATGCCAAAGCCGTCGGCCCACGATTGAACAGCGCGTGCAACGGCCAGGATCCTCGGCTCGCTGTTCGGCGGACCCATGATGTGAAGCCCCGCGGGCATACCGGCCACAAGTCCGACGGGGACGGTAAGGGCGGGGAAACCCATCCAGTTCGCGAGCCTGGTGTGGGCGCACTGCTGATCCATCACCCACTGCGGCAGCTGGTTCCCATGATCGGTGAACTCGGTGAACTCCGCAGCGGTTGGCGCGACGAAGCGCACGGTGGTGCTGACGATCAGGTCGTGTTCCTCGAAGACCCCGGCAAAGGTGTTCCAGACCCGATCGCGCATCTCGACGGATTCGGCGAAGCGCTCGTTGTCGACCGGTGCCGGGCTCGTTGGGGTCACGCTCATCATGAAGCTCCAGAAGCCGTCTACATGCCCGGCCCATGAGTGGGTCAGCTCACTGAGTCGCGCTCCCTCGGACACGAGGGCGTCCACGGCACTCCTCACCAACTCGGACAGACCAGGAGTGTCCTGGTTCGACGGTGCGTAACCGAAGTCGTCGGTCCACGCCAGCCGAACGCCGTCCACGCCACCGTCCAAGAGGCCGGTGAAGTCGGGTGGCGCATCCGGCAGGGCGTAGCAGTCCCGGCCGCTCGGACCGGAGACGACGGCGAAGAAGACAGCGGCATCGCGGGTGTCCCGGGTCATCGGGCCGAGTTGGCGATGGGTCCACGGAGCGAGGTTCTCCCAGTCGACGACGGGAACGCGTCCACGCGTCGCGATCATGCCCACGAGACCGCACAGCGCGGCGGGGGCGCGCACGGAACCGGCGCCGTCCGCGGCAACTCCGATCGGAGAGAGCCCGGCGGCGGCCGCGGCGGCAGGCCCGCCGCTGCTCAGGCCCGGGATGCGGTCCAGATCCCACGGGTTCGAGACGCCGTCCTGCCCCGCCTTCGTCTGACCGAGCGGAATCGCCCCTGCGAGGCGCAGCCGTTCGGTCACGATTTCATTGCGGAGGCCGGTCCGCTGCTCCAGGCCGCGTTCGGGTCGCAGGGTCGAGTACGTATGGAACGGCCAGCCGGCACGTTCGACGACCTCCTCCAACAACACCGGGACGCCGTGCAAGGCCCCGAGTGGCCGACCGCTGAGCACGGCTGACTCGGCCTTCTTGGCGGCAGCGACGGCCTCGTCCGCGTGCACAGCGCTCACACACCCGAGGATCGGGTTGAGGGACTCGATCCTGTTCACGAAGTGGTGGACCACCTCGACCGGGGATACCTGTCGGCTTTCAATCAACTCACGCAACCGCCAGGCCGGCAGCCACGTCAGATCATCGGTATCCGCGGGTGCCGTGGTGGGCAGGCGGGCGAGGTCCTGGGACGACTTCTCTTCCGCCGGGGTGTCACTCTGTATCGATGCCATGTCATCTCCTCGTGTCGCTCCGGCCGCCGGTTTCACAGGTCGAAGGCCCGCAGGATGTCCTCAGCGACCGGAGCAGCGTGGTAGCTGCCTGCGTCGTCGGGATCGCCCACGCCGTCGTAGCGGGTGCGCGACGGGTAGGGGTAGACGGGGCGGGTCGCTTCGATGGCGCTGCCATCGAGGGCCCAGCGCTCCGCAGTGAGGGCTTCGGGCGCCTCGTCATTCTCGACCCATGCCATCAGGGCGGCCATGCCACGAGCGAGTGTGAGGCCCGGGCCGCGGCCATAGCAGAAGTTGTGCATGTCGCCGTCGGTCACGAAGAGACGAGCGAAAGGCTTGATGTCGTCCAGCCCGCCCATGGCCTCGATGACGCGCCGGTAGTAGTGGACACTCCCCTGAAACAGGATCACTTCATCGTCGCCCGCATGGGTGAGAAGAAGTTTTCCACCTGCGTCGCGGAAGGCAGTGAGGTCCGGGTTGTCGGTGGCGATCTCGGTGAACTCCGCGCAACCACGGTCGAAGAGTTCCTCGAACTCGGCGAACGTCAGCGCGGTGCCGGTGAAGTCCGGATCTCTCAGAACCCACCGGTACACCAACGGTGAAAGGCCGAACGGCGCCGAGGCCAACTCACCGTCGACCTCCGCGGTCACACACAGGCCGACCGGGATTCCCATCGCCGGGTGCGCACCCCAAGACCGCGTCCCGGGACGCGGTCCGAACCACAGACGCTCCCCGTTCGCTCGTCGGGGGCCATCCCAGATCATGGCCATCACCTGGGCGTCCCGCGCGGTGATCTCCCCAGCCGGCGTCGGCGTGCCGATCACTTTACGGGCGTCGAATTCCAAGGTGTCGAAGGCGCCGAGGAATCCCTGGGCGAGGCCGTCGGCCCCATCGAGGGCCTCAAGAACAGCAGAGCGGAATGCATCCAACTTTGCTTCCGGAAGTACGTCGCCCATCTCGTGCATCACGGTTGCCGGCCAGAGCCCGGCCGGCACAACGCGGGTCCAGTTGATCACCGGGTCCTCGGACCAGATCCCGTCGTAGTCGCCCGGGTGATACTGCGCCGAGGCCATGGCCTGTCGTCCGTTCACGGAGTCGCCGACCAAGTACGAGTACTGAGGCCCTGTTCCGTGGAGTGCAGTGATCACCGCCTTGGCAATCACCGTCATCGCGTGTAGGCCGCGATGTGCGAGATTCCCGATCAGTTCAGTGTCCAGGCTGCCGTCGGCGCGCACTGCCTCGCGTGCACTGGTGTCGACCCGTGTTCCATCGATCGTTCCTGTGGCGAAGCCGTTGCGCAGCGCGAACGGAGGCTGGACATGACGCTGCACGTGATCGCTCAGCGTCATGGTGAAGTCGCCGCCCGCGGTGCAGCCCAGGAACCGACCGTTCCAGCCGAGTGGCACCCAGACCATGGCCTCCTGGACCTGGCCGCCTGGCGTCACGACCTCGATCCGGACATCGCAGAAGGAAGGCAGCCCAGTGACGGGCGGGGCATCCATCGTGACTCCGGGCGGCAAGGCAACGAAGCGTGGTGCGGGCACGTCGAACTTACCGGTGCGGTTCACCTCTGCCGAGAGAACGCGGACTCGTCCGATGACCTCGTACACCTCGTCGAGAGCTGTCTGGATCGCCCCGGCCGAGCACCGCTCAGCGACTCCTTCATCATCGGCCGGAATCGACTGCGGATCGATCCATCGGTCCCAACCACTTACCGCTGTCTTCGCGCTCTGGGTCATGCGGCGTGATGATGTCAGACATGTAAACTCGCGTCTAGATACTGTGTCTAGAAAATAGGCAGCGCGGCCATTCGGGTCAAGAGCTGCCGAACGGCCGGAACCTGCAGACGGCAAGGCGGTTCGAGTTCACGCGCGCCCGATCACCGCGGTCCTGATCCTGGCGGCCGAGCATGCTCTCGGCCTCCGCCCGGGCCGCCCCCAGGTGTGGCTGCTGTCTGCCCGTACACCCGTCGTCGTCCTCGCCCACCCGCCGGGGGACACGATCTCGCCCAGTTTCCGTGATGCCAGCGGCAGCCGCCGGGCGGGAACGGGCAACTTCTCCTGACCCCTGAGTAGCGGCCCGCTGCCCGCCCTCGCCCTCGCTCCTCAGGCTCACCGTCTCCATCCTGGGCGATCGCACCCGCCAGGAACACCTCATCCGCACTCTCGTCCTGTCTGCCCCACGAGATCCCCGTCGCCGCTGTAGACGTGTTCTGACGGCTGATGTACGAGACCGGCCGCCCGGCGCCCAGCAGCCCCGCACTTCCGACGGCCCGCTTACCGAGGCCGCCCGCCTCGACGGCGCCGGCAAGAGGGGCGTCCTCGGCTCGTTGCACCAGCCTGTGGCCCAGCGCCCTGGTCAACACCGCCACCCAGTTGTCGAAGCGCAGTCCAACCGCGAGACAGTTGCGGAAACTTGACCATCCGTTGGTGATGACGCAACCGGATAGCGCATCTAGCATCTGGACACACTGTGCAGCCACTGAGGCCGCTGTCCAGCACTCCGTGTACTCATGGGAACAGCGAGTCAGTAGGACGAAAGGTGCCCGTATGCATGACGTGACCCGCCCCCGGATCGACGCGGAACTCAACGAATGGATATGGCGTGACGTGCCCGAGGGTGAATTGCCCCAGGTGTTCCAGACGATCGACGTGGAAGCCGTTCCGGCGATGCGTGAGGCGGCACGGTCGGGATGGCTGAGCGACGAGGAACTGCGGCACGGCGGCCGCCTCGACTTCGAGGAACGGGAGATCCCGGGGTACGAGGACGGACCGAAGGTCCCCGTGCTCGTCCTGCGCCCGTCGGACGCTCCGGGCCCGCTCCCGGCGCTCGTCTACACGCACTGTGGCGGCAAGCTGTTCAGCCAGCCCCGCAACCTCCGGGGCCTCGGCCTCGTGGAGATGGTCGCGGAACACCGCATCGTCATGGTCGTGGTCGGGATGCGGACCGCCCCGGAGGATCCGCATCCTGCCCAGGTCAACGACTCCTACGCGGCCCTGCGATGGACGGCGGAGAACAACGAGCAGCTGGGCATCGACCGCGACCGCCTCGGAGTGATCGGGATCAGCGGCGGCGGAGGGGTGGCGGCGGCGACCGCCCTGTTCGCCCGCGACCACGGCGGCCCGGCCATCAGCCACCTGCTGCTCCTCTCCCCGATGCTCGACGACCGTGACATCACCGTCTCGAACTGGTTCGACCTGGTGTGCCATCCGCACGACTCGAACGCAGCGTGCTGGACGGCGATGCTCGGCGACGCGAAGGGCGGGCCCACGGTCGACGCCTACGCCGCCCCCTCACGGGCCGCGTCCTTCGCCGGCCTCCCGCCGATCTACATCGAGACCGGGTCGGCCGACACCTTCCGCGACGAGTCACTGGACCTGGCGGCACGGGCCGGTCAGGCCGGTGTTCCCGTCGAACTGCACTCATGGGGCGGATATCTGCACTCCATGGAGTGCTTCGCGCCCGTACCGCTCTCCGACGCGATACGGCAGGCACGACGCTCCTACCTGCAGCGCATTTTCGGGGGCCCGGGAACCGGCTTCGTCGAGATCCGGCGACCGGACGCGGCGGTCCGCCAGGGCTGACCCGCGCAGCCCCCCCTCTCCCCCTCACTCGGGTTCACCCCTGGTCACAACGCTCTGTACGCAATGCCGCGTACGGGATGGAGCAGTTCCATGGTTCACTTCACCGACACCCCGCCCGTCGTCAAGACCGGGCTCGCGCACTGGATCGACCTCCGGGGGGTGGTGGAGACAGCGGGTGTCACCGACCGGTGCTCCGTGGCGATCCTCGGCGAGCGGCTGCGCCACCTGGACGGTCTGGAGGTCGTGTCGGCGACCGTGAACCGGACCGGGGAGTTCCACCCGCCTGCCCTGGCCCCCGAGTTCCTGCCCCCGGGCATGGCGGAGACGGGCATCCGTGGTCTTCCCGACTTCTGCGACGTCCGGCTGCGCTGTCACGGGCCGGGGGGACACGCGGCCGAGATCTTCGTCTGGGTGCCGCTCGCCTGGAACGAGCGATTCATGGGCACCGCGGGCGGCGGCAGCCTCACCGGCCCCGTGTGGCTGGACGTGCCGTACCTGCGCAACATGACGATGGCCCACGCCCTGCGCAACGGCTTCGCGACGGCGGCGACGGACGGCGCCAACCGGGACACCCGCATCATGGACTGGCCCCTGGACCCGGACACGCGCGAACTCGACCGGGAGCTGATGCTCAACTGGATCCACCGCAGCACCCACGACATGACGGTGGCGGCCAAGGCGGTGGTCGAGATCCTGCACGGACGTGCTCCGCGCTACGCCTATCTCGCCGGCGGGTCCGGCGGCGGCCGCCAGGTGCTGGCCTCTGCCCAGCGGCATCCCGAGGACTACGACGGGATCTGGTCCGTCGACCCGGCCGTGAACTGGAACAAGGTGATCGCGGCCGGCATGTGGCCCGCGGTCGTCATGAAGGAGCAGGGCAATCCGCTGCCGCCGGCCAAGCTCGAAGCGTTCCGCACGGCCGCGGTCGAGGCGCTGGACGGTGCCGACGGCCACCGGCGCGGCTTCATCCGCTCGTTCGACCCGTCCGACTTCGATCCGTTCGAGGTCGTCGGCCGCGAGACCACGGCCGGGACGATCACGGAGGCCGACGCCGAGGTCATGCGCCTCATCTGGGACGGTCCCCGGCGCGGCAACGGGGAGCGTCTGTGGTTCGGGATGCGCCCCGGCACATCGAGCTGGAACGAGATCGGCCAGTGCGCGACGACCGAGGAGGACGGCCGGCTGACACCTGTCCCCTGGGCCCTGGGCCTCGCGCACCTGCGTTGGATCACCCGGGATCCGGACTTCGACTGGACCACGGTTACCTACGAGCGCTACGAGGAACTCTTCGACCTCGGCGTCCGGGACCTGGCCGAGGCGGCGTCCGACGACCCCGACCTGTCCGGGTTCCGCGCGTACGGCGGAAAGCTCCTCCTCAGCCAGGCGGCCGACGACGAGGCTCTGTCGCTGCGCAACACGTTCGACTACTACGAGCGGGTCGTCTCGGCCGTCGGCGATCTGGAACAGACCCGGTCCTTCGCCCGCTTCTTCGCCACCGACGGCGACGTCCACACCTTCTGTACCGGGCCGGGGCCGGGAATCTCGGTCGCGGCCGGCATGGCCGCGCTGATGAGGTGGGTCGAGAACGACCAGGCCCCGGACGTCATCGTCGCCGAACGCGTGGATCCGGCGACGGGCAAGGTCGTCGCCACCCGGCCGGCCCATGCCTTCCCCTACGTCACGTCCTACTCCGGTACGGGCGATCCCGGCGACGCCGACAGCTACGTGGCCGAGAAACTCTGACGGTCGGTGCGGCCGGGGCACCCGGGCGGAGCAGCGTGGAGGCGCCCGGCACCTTGCTCCCCTGTCCGCCGTAGGCGCTCTCCGCCGACGGCGGGCATCGGCGTGTTCCCGCGCTCGGAAGGGCCTGGCGTTCCGCGCAGCCGCTCGGAAGGCCGGCCGAGCACATGCCCGGCCCTCTCACAGTGGACAATCGTCCGACCAGGGCGAAACGCTGCCCACAGCCCGCCGGCTGCCGAAGAACACGAACACCGACATCGAGGACCGTATGACACCGAGCCCCAGGCCCTCCAGCCTCCAGGAGCAGAAGCGCGACTTCACCCGTTCCCGCCTGCTCGACTCCGCGCTCACCGTGTTCAGTTCAAAGGGCTACCAGGAAGCCACCGTCGATGACATCGTTTCCACCACGGGCTGCAGCAGGGCCACGTTCTACCTTCACTTCACCAACAAGGCGCAGGTCGTCATCGCGTTGCTCCACAGGGAGACGCCGGACGTGGCAGGGGCCTACCGGACGCTCAACGAGTCGCTCGTCACCGGGATGAGCCGCGAGGAACTGCGCAGCCGCCTGGCCTCCGGGCTCAAAGCCTGGAACCTGCATCCGGGCGCCGTGCGCGCACTGCAGACCGCGACGCTGTGCGAGCCCGAGGTGGCGGACTGGATGGCGGCGCAGCACGCGCAGATGCTGGAGGCCCTCGACGGTTACTTCTCCCTGTTCCCGCGGAAGGAACGCGCCGAGCGCCGGGCCCGCTGCCTGACCCTCAGCTACATGACGCTCGCGGCGCTCGGCGTGACCACACAGCACCGGGACGAGGTGTCCGACAAGGCGCTTCTGGATTACCTCCTGGACCTGTGGGAGATGGTCTTCCTGAACCCGTCCGCGTGAGCATCACCGGTCCGCGCCCCTGATCGACTGCCGGCCGACGGGCGTCCCGCTCCCTCACCGCGGAGAGGCGGGACACGAGGCCGGTGGCACTCCGGGCGCCGAGGGCCATCGGCGCCGGACAGGACGGGTGCGGTCAGGCCCGTCCGGACTCAGGTGTCGTAGGTGTAGAAGCCCCGGCCGCGCTTGCGGCCCAGGTGGCCTGCGGTGACCATGCGGCGCAGCAGGGCCGGCGGGGCGTACAGCGGTTCCTTGAACTCCTCGTGCATGGACTCGGCGATGGCCTGGGCGGTGTCGAGGCCGATGAGGTCCAGCAGGCGCAGCGGACCCATGGGGTGGGCGCAGCCGAGTTCCATGCCCTGGTCTATGTCCTGCGGGCGGGCGCCGCCCGACTCCACCATCCGGACCGCGCTGAGCAGGTAGGGGATCAGCAGGGCGTTGACGACGAAGCCCGCACGATCGGGCGCCTTCACGGTCTGCTTGCCGAGCTGCGCGGCGAAGTCCCGGGTGCGGCGCTCGGTGTCCGCGCCGGTGGTGAGGGCGGGGATCACCTCGACCAGCTGTTGCACGGGCACAGGGTTGAAGAAGTGCATCCCGATGACCTGGGCGGGCCGCTCGGTGGCGACGGCCAGGTCGACGACCGGGATGGAGGACGTGTTGGTGGCCAGGATCGCCTCGGGGTCCTCAACAGCCTTGTCCAGGGCCCGGATGACGTCGGTCTTGATGCCGCGGTTCTCGGCGACGGCCTCGACGACGAACTGCCGGTCGGACAAGTCGCCGAGATCATGGGTGAACGAGAGCCGGGCCAGGGCCTGGTCCCGCTCGTCCTCGCCGAGCTTGCCGCGTTTCACGCCGCGGTCGAGGGAGTCGGTGATGCGACGGCGGCCGGCCTCCGCGGCATCGGGCGTGGCTTCGGCGACACGGACGTCGAGGCCGCGGCGGGCGGCGACCTCGGCGATGCCGGAGCCCATGAGGCCGCAACCGACCACTCCGAGACGGGTGACGGATTCCATGGAAAGTCCTCTCAGACGTTGCGGCGGTACTGGCCGCCGACCTCGAAGAAGGCGTCGGTGATCTGCTGGAGGGAGCAGACCCGGGCGGCGTCCATCAGGACCGCGAAGACGTTGTCACCGCTGACGGCCGCGTCCTTGAGCGCGGCCAGCGCCGCATGAGCCGGCTCCTGGTGGCGGGCCTGGAAGTCGTGGACGCGCCGCAGCTGGGCCGCTTTCTCCTCCTCGGTGGCGCGGGCCAGTTCGACGGCGCCGGGTTCGGCGGTGTCGGCGTGCGGGTTGCGGAAGGTGTTGACGCCGATGATCGGCAGGGTGCCGTCGTGCTTGCGCTGCTCGTAGAGCATCGACTCGTCCTGGATACGGCCGCGCTGGTAGCCGGTCTCCATGGCGCCGAGGACACCGCCACGCTCGCTGATCCGCTCGAACTCCTTCAGGACCGCCTCCTCCACCAGGTCGGTGAGTTCGTCGATGATGAACGACCCCTGGAGCGGGTTCTCGTTCATGGCCAGGCCCCACTCCCGGTTGATGATCAGCTGGATGGCCAGGGCCCGGCGGACGGAGTCCTCGGTGGGGGTGGTGACGGCCTCGTCGTAGGCGTTGGTGTGCAGGCTGTTGCAGTTGTCGTAGATCGCGATGAGCGCCTGCAGGGTGGTGCGGATGTCGTTGAAGTCCATCTCCTGCGCGTGCAGGGAGCGGCCGGAGGTCTGGACGTGGTACTTCAGCTTCTGGCTGCGCTCGTTCGCGCCGTACTTCTCCTTCATCGCGACCGCCCAGATACGGCGGGCGACCCGGCCCAGGACCGCGTACTCGGGGTCCATGCCGTTGGAGAAGAAGAACGACAGGTTCGGGGCGAAGTCGTCGATGTGCATGCCGCGGGCGAGGTAGGACTCGACGTAGGTGAAGCCGTTGGCGAGGGTGAAGGCGAGCTGGCTGATGGGGTTCGCCCCGGCCTCGGCGATGTGGTAGCCGGAGATCGACACCGAATAGAAGTTGCGGACCTGCTGGGCGATGAACCACTCCTGGATGTCGGCCATCATCCGCAGCGAGAACTCGGTGGAGAACAGGCAGGTGTTCTGGCCCTGGTCCTCCTTGAGGATGTCCGCCTGCACCGTGCCCCGCACCGTCGCCAGGGCGTGCGCCCGCAGTCCGGCCGCCTCCTCCAGCGACGGGTCACGGCCCTCCGTGTCCCGGAACCGGTCGGTCTGCTGGTCGATCACCGTGTTCAGGAAGAACGCCAGAATCGTCGGCGCGGGCCCGTTGATGGTCATCGAGACCGAGGTGGTGGGCGCGACGAGGTCGAAGCCGTCGTAGAGCGCCTTCATGTCGTCCAGCGTGGCGACCGAGACCCCGGAGGTGCCGACCTTGCCGTAGACGTCGGGGCGTTCGTGCGGGTCGCGGCCGTAGAGGGTGACCGAGTCGAAGGCGGTGGACAGACGGGTGGCGGGCTGTCCCTCGGAGAGCAGCTTGAAGCGGCGGTTGGTGCGGAACGGGTCACCCTCGCCGGCGAACATCCGGGCCGGGTCCTCGCCGTCGCGCTTGAACGGGAAGACTCCGGCGGTGAAGGGGAAGCTTCCGGGCAGGTTCTCCGCACGCCAGAACCGCACCAGCTCGCCGTGGTCGGTGAAGCGCGGCAGGGCGACCCGGGGAATCTTGTTCCCGGAGAGGGACTCGCGGGTGAGCTTGGTGCGGATCTCCTTGTCCCGGACCTTCACGACCTGTTCGTCGCCGGAGTAGGAGGCGATGATCGCCGGCCACTTCTCGATCTGCTCGGTGATCTCGTACGGCAGTTGCCGCCGGGCGCCCGCAAGCAGCTCCCGCACGTTCCCGGCGTCGGAGTCGGCCGCGACGAGCTCGCCCTCGACCGCTTCCAGACGCTGCACGCGCCGTGCCGCCTCGGCGAATCGACCGGTCTCGGCATGATAGGCGCGCACGGAGTCGGTGATCTCGGCGAGGTAGCGCACCCGCTCCGCCGGGACCACCTGCCGGATACCGGACGAGTGGCGTACGTCGACCGGGGCCAGCGTGCCCTCGGACAGCGGCAGCCCCTTGTCCGCGAGGACGGTCTTGAGGTGCTGGTGGAGCGCGGTGACGCCGTCGTCGTTGAAGGTGGCCGCCGAGGTGCCGAACACCGGCATGTCCTCCGGACGCTGCCCGAACGCCTCGCGGTTGCGGACCAGTTGACGGCCCACATCACGCAGAGCGTCCTTGGCACCGCGCCGCTCGAACTTGTTGATCGCCACCACGTCGGCGAAGTCGAGCATGTCGATCTTCTCCAGCTGCGAGGCGGCACCGAACTCCGGCGTCATCACATACAGCGAGCTGTCGACGAACGGCACGATCGCCGCGTCGCCCTGCCCGATACCCGGCGTCTCCACGACCACCAGATCGAACCCGGCCGCCTTCACGACATCGATCACGTCGGACAGGTGCTCGGGCAGCTCATGGCTGCCACGGGTCGCCAAGCTCCGGAAGAACACCCGGTTCCCGTCCAGGGAGTTCATCCGGATCCGGTCACCGAGCAGCGCACCGCCGCCCCTGCGACGGGTCGGGTCGACCGCGATCACCGCGACCCGCAGCTTGTCCTGCTGATCGACCCGGAACCGGCGCACCAACTCGTCCGTGAGCGAGGACTTTCCGGAGCCGCCGGTGCCGGTGATGCCGAGCACCGGCACAGCCCTGTCGGTGGCCCGCAACCGCTGCAGGAACTCCGGCGGCAGCTTGCCCAGTTCGGCGCCGGTGATCGCGCGGGCGATCGCGAACCGGTCGCCCGCGAGCACCCCGTCGGCGTCGGCCGGCTTGCCGTCCCACAGGTCGAAGTCGCAGTCCCGCACGACCGAGTTGACCATCCCGGCCAGGCCCATCCGCTGGCCGTCCTCGGGGGAGAAGATCGTCACCCCGCTCGCCCGCAGCCGGGCGATCTCCTCGGGCACGATGACACCGCCCCCACCACCCACCACCCGAACATGATCGGCACCCTGCGCACTCAACGACTCGACCAGGTACTCGAAGTACTCGACGTGCCCGCCCTGGTAGGACGAGACCGCCACGCCGTGCGCGTCCTCCTCCAGCGCCGCGTCCACGACCTCCTGGACCGACCGGTTGTGCCCGAGGTGGATCACCTCGGCGCCCTGCGACTGGAAGATCCGCCGCATGATGTTGATCGAGGCGTCATGCCCGTCGAACAAGGCCGAGGCCGTGACCAGGCGGACAGGGTGCGCGGGCCGGTGCAAGGTACTCATGGGATGCCTTCCCGAACAGGACCTGCGGAGCAGCTACCAGTTGAAATAGTAGGACGTCCAAGTAAATAACTGTAGGTGATCGCTCGGATGTGAATATGACCACAGCGGCGCCCGACTGCCCGGGGGGAGAGAGATCGTGTCTCCGACCGTCGGTAGTGCGGCCCGCCCGCAGCGGGCCGCACGCGGCCGGGTCACAGAGGCGGCAGCTTGACCTGAACCATCTCGTTGGTCATGCCTGCGATGAACCCACCGTCGACCAACAGGTCGGTCCCGGTCACATGGCGAGCCGCGCCCGAGCACAGGAACGCCATGGCGTGCGCCTGCACCTCCGGAGTCGCGGTACGCACCGCAAGCCCCTTCGCCAACTGCGTCAGCTGCTCGTCCGCGACGTCGACGAGCGCCTGCCACATGGGCGTCACCTTCGCGTGCGGGCTGACCGAATTGATCCTGATGCCCCGAGGCGCGAGTTGGACCGCCTTGAGCATCGTGTAGAGCGTGACGGCGCGCTTGGACCATCCATAGCCGTCGTTGGCGTCCTGCGGCGCGCGTTCCTCGGACCACGCCACGCCTTCCTCGAAGGTCACCATCTCCAGCATCGGCCGGATCTCGTCGACGTGCTCGCGCCAGCTGACGCCGGCCGTCGAGGACACCGTCACCACGGCGGAGCCTTCCGGCATCAGTGGAAGAACGGCCTCCGTCAGATGACGCGTACCGAAGAAGTTGCAGACCAGCACCTTGACCGGCGGCGCGGTGCCGCCGAGGCCCGCGCAGTTGAAGAGCACGTCCACAGGACCGCCGATCTCGGCCACCGCCCGATCGATGGACTCACGATCGAGCAGATCGACGCCCACGAACCGAGCCCCGACCTCGGTCTCGTCGACGTCCATCGACACGACCTCGGCGCCCAGTTCGACAAGCAGCTCGGCCGTCGACCTGCCGATCCCCGAGGCCGCTCCCGTCACGACCACACGCCGCCCGTCGTACCGCGGCAAATCCAGCATGTGCACAGCTTCTTTCCACAGTTCACCGGCCCGACGGCCGCTCCGCCCCGGCGGCGGGCGCAAAGACCACCACACAATCCCCAACGGCGCCACCTCTTCCGAGCGGACGGACAAACGCCGCGGATCCCCATGGCCGGCTCGCCGCCCGGGCGGACCGTGACGACGGCCACCGGGCGTCGCCGCCAACGGCTGCGGCGTGTTCCCACGTGCGTGCGGTTGCGGAAACGCGACAGGCAGGCGCGCCACCGCACTGGGCGGTGCCACCCCTGCCTGTCGCGGTGGCAGCACGGCGCCGGCCGATCCGAGACCCGCGAGCGTGAACGAGAAGAGTGCGGTGTGTCGTCGCATGACGATGTCCTCCTTCCTGGTGGTGAGTGACCTCACGGGACGGGCCGAGGTGCGCAGATGCCGGGTTCGGCTGCTTTCTGGACCACTGCGGTCACCCGGTTGTTGCAGGTCGCGGCAGAGTGACCGCACGCCTCACCATCACGGGCTTGGCAAGCCCCACCCATTGAATTACGTTCATGAGACAATAGGCCGGAGAGGGGGTGGGGCCACAAGCGGCACCGCACCCATTACGGGAGCGGTAGTGGTCAGTTGCGTTCAAGACATCGAGTGGCGCGCATCACGAAAGGCCCCCACAGGGCGGGTGGGCACCCGACCGAACGGGGGCACGCCACCTCGACCGCGGCACCCGAAGCGGGCAGACATGCACGCCTGCCACCCCGCACGCCCACCCCGCCACAGCGATCCGCTTGCGCAGACAGCGCCCGTACGCCAGGACTCCCGCCCCTCACCCACCGCGCTCACTCCAGGACATACAGGAAGCGCTTGCCAACGGTCGATCGGCATCTTAGGATTACGATCATCATTCAAACACCGCACGGCGTCGCTTGATGTTGGAGCAAAGCCGTGCACATGCAAAAGGAGCATCATCATGGCCGTCAGCCCAGAAGCACACGAATTCGTCAAGTTCCTGGACAGTGTCCGCGCCAAGGCGGAGGCTCCGGGCCTTGACCTGGCCGTCCTGCGCGATGTCGTCGACTCGTACCAGCGGGCGTCGACCGAGCCGGAAGGCGTCACCTACGCCGAGGTGGACGCCAACGGCGTCCCCGCCCTCTGGGCCATCCCCGAAGGCGCCGCCCCCGACAAGGCCCTGCTCCACTTCCACTTCGGCGGAGCGGTGGCGGCCTCGATGCACTCGGACCGCAAGGCGGCCGGCCACATCGCGAAGGCCGCCGGTGTCCGCTCCCTGGTCGTGGACTTCCGCCTGGCACCGGAGCACCCCTACCCGGCCCAGCTCGACGACATCGAGGCGGCCTACCGGTGGCTGCTCTCGCAGGGCTACGAGCCGCGGAACATCGGCAGCACCGGTCACTCCATCGGCGGTGCGTTCGCGGTGCTGCTGGCCCTCCGCCTCCTCGCCAAGGGAGAGGAGGCCCCGGGCGCGATTCTCAGCATCTCGCCCCTGGCCGACTTCACCCTGCAGTACGCCTCCATGGAGGAGAACGCGGACAACGACAAGATGCTGACCAAGGACTTGATGGAGTTCGGCCGCCAGGTCTATCTCCAGAACCCCGACCTGAAGTACACCGATCCTGAGGTCAGCATCGTGTTTGCCGACCTGACCGGTCTGCCGCCCACGCTCCTGTACTACGGCGAGCACGAGCTGCTCTCCGACGCGGGTGCCGAGTTCGGGCGCCGGCTCGCGGAATTCAAGATCCCCTCCGAGGTCCACGTGATGCCCGAGGGACAGCACTCGTTCATCCTGGCCGCAGGGCGCGTGCCCGAGGTGGACGAGGCGATCACTCACATGGGGCAGTGGCTCAAGCAGCACCTCGGCGCCTGAGCGGACACGGTCCGACTGATGCGGCGAGGGTGGCGGATCATCGCCGCATCAGTCTGGGCAGGTTGTCTCGCACGAGCGTGGCCACCGACGACAGGACGACGCCTTCGCAGGTGACGGTCTGTCGGCTGCTGCTGCTGCCCGGACCCTACGCCTCCGGCGTCGGATCGAGCCGGATGAGTACGGCGGTGCCGGGGCGTGGCAGGAAGACCGTGAGCCGTCCGGTCGCCGCCTCCCAGGCCACCGTGGCGTCGGACCGCAGGGGGTGGACCACCGCCGGACGAATGCCGGTACCGCGCAGATGGTGCAGCGTCACGGTGCGGGAGCCGTCGGCGGGGTCGTGCCGTTCCCGTGGATCCGGGGCACCGCCGTGTGCACCGATGACCGCAGGCCGGCGCCACACGGTGAGATGGGTGGCGGTACGGCCGCGCAGACCGGAGGCGATCCAGGTGTCGTCCCAACGGGGAAGTCCCAGCGGCCAGAACGGGGAAGCGCCGGGGATCTGCGCACGCATGGCCTTGTAGGCGGAGATGCCCGAGCGGACCAGTTCGAACTGCTCCGCGTTCATGCGGTCGAGGAAGCCGGACAGGTGGATGCGGCCCTGCATCGCGCCGGTGAGGGTGAAGGCGATCTCGTCGAGGCCGAACTCCGGCTGGGGGTAGGCCCAGACGGCGGCCTGTTCGGGGGCCACCGCGGTGGCGGCCGCAGCCGCGATGGGCGGACAGCACAGGGGGTCCTGCTGGTCGCTGGTGGACTGGAGCTGGGTGACGGCCAGTTGGGCGTAGTCCATGCGCAGCCCGCCCGAGGCGCAGTTCTCCAGCACCAGAGCGGGGTATCTGTCGAGCAGCGAGCCGAGCCAGTCGAGGTACGCGCGGTGGTGTCCGAGCAGTCCGGCGCCGGCGCCCGCGGTGCCGGTCTCGGTGCCGGGACCGATGTTGATGTTGTAGTCGAGCTTCAGATAGCCGACGCCCCAGTCGCCCACGAGCCGGTCGACGACCTGGTCGAGGTGGGCGCGGGCGGCCGGGTGGCGCAGGTCCAGCTGGTGGCGGCCGTGTTCGGTGACCCGGATCCCGCCCCGCTGGAAGAACGCCTCGGGCGGCAGGGTCCGGGCCAACGGGCTGCGGACTCCGACGACTTCGGGCTCAAGCCAGAGTCCCGGGGTCATTCCGTGCCGCCGAATGGTGTCCAGGATCTGCCTGATGCCGCCGGGAAAGCGGCTGCCGGAGGCCTGCCAGGCGCCGACGGCGTCCCACCAGCCCTGGGCGTCGTCGTCGTACCAGCCCGCGTCGATGACGAAGACCTCGGCCCCGGACAGGGCCGCCGCCTCGACGAGCGGCATGAGCTTGTCGGTGGTCGGATCACCCATCAGGGTGTTCATGTAGTCGTTGTAGACGACGGGGAGCACGGTGTGATCGGGGTGTGCGCGGCGTATCAGGCGGCGGTAAGCGGTGAGTTCGCCGAACGCGGCGTCGAGGCCACCGCTCCCGACTCCGACCAGGGCGGCCGGGACCGTGGTGAACTCCTGGCCCGGCGCCAGTGTCTCGCGCCACTGGTGGTGCGCGTCGTCCGGCCCGAACAGCGCCACATAGGCGGCGCCTTCCCGTTCGCCGATCTCGTAGCGCCAGCCCGCGCCGGACTCGATCTGCCAGAGCCAGGCACGCCCGGTCGGATCGGTGAGGGCGGCGACCGGCAGGTGCCGTCCGGTGGACCAACTGCCCTGTGAGCAGCGCTCGAAGCAGCCGCGTCCTTCGTGGCCGTGAGCGGACCGGGCGAGGTCGACGACGTGGTCCCGGAACGCGGCGTGCCGCCAACGGCATTCGGCGAGCCAGTCGTTGTCCGCCCAGTGGAGGGTCAGGCCCTCCACTCCGCCGGTGGCGTCGGTGATGCCGCCGAGGGTCAGGCTCGACACGCTCTCCAACTGCAGTGGAGCGCCGCCCTCGTTGACGAGGCGCACCTGCGAGCGGAGGAAGCCGGTGCCCGCACGGGTCCGCAGGGTGACCTCGGCGGCCAGGCCGGTCACCGGATCCGCCAGGCCGATGGTCGTGCACCGCCAGTCCCCGTCCTGGACCGCCTCGTGACCGCGGTAGAGCAGCCGCTCACCGATCGCGGTGTCGATGAAGCGCTCCCCCGACCAGGTACGGCCGTGGCCGGTGGCGGTGACCTCGACCAGGGGGAGCAGCGAGTTCCAGTCCTGCCCCGGGGATCCGAGCCGTACCGATCCGGCGGCGTCCGCGAGGGCATGCAGGCCGAGGATCTCGTGGGACCAGAGGAGGGATCTCTCCGCTGTTTCGACAGCACTGATCAACTGGGGTTCCCCTTCTGTGGTGTGGGGCCTCTCGCAGAACGTCCGAAGGCCTCCGTCCGGTGCGGTACCGGACCCTGGAGCGAGGTGCCGGTGTGATCGTCGCGTAAATGCCTGGTTTCAATCTCTTGACGGCACCGTTGTGACCGCTCACAATCCTGGCATGGATGTGACCGGTCACACAAGCGACGGCGACCGTCCGGGCCCCGTACGGGAATCCCGGAAGGCGGCCAGTATTCGCGACGTCGCCCAGGCGGCGGGCGTCTCCTACCAGACCGTCTCCAGGGTGATCAACAGTCATCCGAACGTCCGCGAGGAGACCCGCAGGCGCGTCGAGGAGGCCATCGACGCCCTGGGGTTCCGGCGCAACGCCACCGCGTTCGCGCTGGCCAGCGGAGTGACCCGGTCCGTCACCGTGCTGACGTCCAACACCACCCTCTACGGCTACGCGGCCACGCTTCAAGGGCTGGAGGAGGAGGCCCGCACGACCGGCTACTCGCTGGGCGTGCGGGTACTGACGCCCGAGGACGACCTGGGCCGCACGGTCTCCTCGGCCGCAGCCGGGGCAGGGGGGCTCCTGGTCATCGGCTTCGACCGGCTCGGGGCGTCGGCTCTGCGCCGGGTCCCTGCCGATGTGCCCTGCGCCGCGGTCGTCGAAGCGCCCCCGCACGGCCGGAAACCTCCCCGGCCGGCCGTGTGGGCCGACGACCGCGAGGGGGCCCGCGCCGCCACCGCGTACCTGCTGGGGCTGGGGCACCGGACCGTTCACTACGTGGCGATCCCCACGTCCGCCGGCTCCCGGCGCTCGGAAGGGCCGCGTGCCCAGGGCTGGCGCACGGCACTGGAGGAGGCCGGCGTCACCCCGCCGGCGCCCCACGGCGGCAAGGGCTGGGACGCGCAGGCCGGTTATGAGGAAGGACAGGGACTGGCCCACGACCCGGACGTCACCGCGATCCTGTGCGGCAACGACGACCTGGCGCTGGGCATGCTCCGCGCGTTGCACCACGCGGGCCGGTCGGTGCCCGGCGACGTCAGCGTGATCGGTTTCGACGACGCTCCCCACGCGGGTTTCCTGACGCCCGCTCTGACCACGGTCCGCATGGACTTCCCGAGGCTGGGCCGCGACGCGTTCGTGCTGCTGCGCAGTCAGATCGAGGGCGGTCACCCGCCTCCGCCACCGGCCTTCGGCGGCACCGAACTCATCGTCCGCGAGAGCTCCGGAGGGATCGGCCCATGACCGCGACGCGACGACCGCCCCCGAGCCTCCCGCACGTCCGGCGGTCCCCGCACCCGCCCGACGGCCGTGCGCGCCCCGCCCGTCGCGTCACGTCTCTCTCCCCCACCGTCCTGCCCGCTCACCGCGTCCGGTCCCGCGCCCGCGAACCCCGTCGATGCCCATCGATACGCATCGACGCCGACGGAAGGAGGTGCACCCGTGTTCACCAGCAGGGACGTAGCCCGTCTCGCCGGGGTCTCACAGAGCACCGTCTCCTATGTCATGACGGGCAAGCGCCCGATCTCGGAGGAGACGCGCAGACGGGTCCAGGCCGCGATCGGTCTGCTGTCGTACCAACCGAACGCGGGGGCGCAGGCACTGGCCGGCCGGCGGACGCGGGTCATCGGGCTGGTGGTGCCGGTCGGCGGGGACTTCGGCGACCAGGGTGTGGTGCCGTTCCTGGAGACGATCACCCAGTGCGCCCGGGAGGCCGACCACGACGTGCTTCTGGTGACGGCGGACGAGGGGGCGGCGGGGCTGACCCGGCTCGACAGCCGATCCCTGTGCGACGCGATCGTCATGATGGTCGTCACCGCCCATGACGCACGGATCCCGGTACTCTCCTCGCTGCGCGTGCCGGTGGTCCTGATCGGCGTCCCCGACGATGCCACCGACCTCCACTGCGTGGACATCGACTTCACGCAGGCCGGCCGGCTCGCGGTGCGGGAACTGGTCGGCACCGGGCACCGGCGCGTGGTGGTCGTCGGACACCCGCCGCACACGGTGGCGCGGGACAACAGCTTCGTGGGCCAGTTCCAGCACGGCGTCGACGAAGCGGCGGCGGCGGCCGGCATCCGCACCGGCCTCGTCCAGCTGCCGGAGTCCTCCCCGTCGGGCGCCCGTACGGTGGTGGACGCGGCGCTGAGCGACGCCGTGCGAGCCGACGGGCTGATCGTGCCGCACACCTCGGCCATTCCCCATGTGCTGGGAGCCCTGCTCCGGCGCGGGACGGTGCCCGGCCGTGACATCTCGGTCGTCGGTCACTGCACCGACTCGGCCGCGGCCGAGATGGAGCCGCCGGTCACGAACGTCTCGCACGCGCCCCGCGAGATCTCCCGGCGCGCGATGCGCACCCTGTTCGCCCTGCTGGACGACGGAGGCGGGAACCCGCCGCCCTTCGGCGTCGAACTGGTCCCCTCGCGGTTGACCCGTCGCGCGACCACCGTCCTCACCCACCTTCCCTGACCTGACCCGCCTTCCCCGACCTGCGCGGCCGACGGCTGCGGAGCAACAGGTGGCACGCTCCGAGTCCAGCATGGCCCCTCCGTCGATGCGTATCGACGACCGCACACGGTCCACTCGTCGATACGCATCGACACCCACCCCTCACACTCCACAGTTCCGCACGCACCACACGGGTCGGACTGCGGCCGTGTCGGCCGCAGGTCCCGACCACAGCCAAGAAACGCCCCTCGCACTGAAGGTAAAGGAGCCAACGGTGTCCGAGCACGACAACGAAACTTCCACACGGCCCGTCAGAGCGGCGCTCGCGTCCGCGGTCCCGGGCCGCCGTCACCGTCCGGTGGTGACGCGGCGGCGTCTGGCCGCGACCGCCCTGACGATGGCGGTCGCCCTGACGGGTGCCGCCTGCGGCTCGGGCGGATCGAGCGACGCGGCGAAGGGCCCGGTCACGCTGACGTTCTGGGTGAAGTCGCCGTTCCCCGACAGCAAGGTCCTGCTCGACCGGTGGAACAAGCTGCACCCGGACATCCACGTCAAGCTGGACGTCGTGGCGGCCAGCGGCAACACCATCCCGCAGGCCAAGCTGCTCCTCGACGTCAAGGCCGGCAAGGCTCCCGATGTCGCGATCTTCGACACCGAGTACCTGCCGCAGTTCGTCACCACGGGCTCCGTGCTCGACCTGGACACCGTGTCCGGCGGGCACGCCTCCGCACTGGGCACGAACTTCGAGTCGTGGGCATGGGACACCGTCCACGTCGGCGACGGCCTCTACGGCCTGCCGATCGACTCGGGCCCGCTGAACCTCTACTACCGCAAGGACCTGCTCGCCAAGTACGGCCTGAAGGTACCGACGACCATGGACGAGTACGTGCAGGTGGCGCAGGCCCTGCACAAGAAGGACCCGAGCGTCTACCTGGCGGACTTCCCGACCAACGACGCCTCCCCGTTCAACGCGATGGCCTGGGCGGCCGGAGCGACCCCGTTCAAGGTGAAGGGCAACACCTGGGTCGTGGACATAGCCGGCAAGGAGTCGCTGAAGGTCGCCGACACGCTGCAGAAGCTCCTCGACTCCAAGTCGATCATGACGCTCCCCCAGTTCTCCAGCGAGTGGTCGCAGGCCCTCAACACCGGCAAGCTCGCCACCTGGATGAGCGCTGCCTGGGCGCCCGGCCCGCTGAAGTCGGTCGCCCCGAAGACGGCGGGCAAGTGGGCCGTCGCCGCCATGCCGCAGTGGACCCCGGGGGTGGCGTCGACCGGCAACTGGGGCGGTTCCTCGGCGGTCGTCTTCAAGAAGACCGCGCACCCCGCACAGGCCCTGGAGTTCGCCAAGTTCCTCACCACCGACCAGGACGTGTGGACGAAGTACTGGATCCCCAAGATCACCATCTATCCCACCGACCTGAAGGCCCAGAAGTCCGAGGTCCTCGGCAAGCCCGACAGCTTCTTCGGCGGACAGAAGATCTACCAGCAGATCTCGGCCTCCAACCACACGGTCGCGCACGACTTCAACTACGGACCGGTGGCCCACGAGTGGTTCACCACCGAGCAGGACTACCTCAGCCAGGCGGTCAACGGGAAGATGACCATGGCCGAGGCGCTGCGGGCGACACAGAAGTCCGTCGTGGCGTACATGCGCAAGCAGGGCATGAACGTGACCGAGGCGTCCTGATGACGTCCACCATCGACAGCGCTCCGCCCACGCGCCGGTGGGCGGAGCCGGTGGCGGGCAGGCCGCGACGGATCCGCCGGAACCGCGGACACCGCATGGCCGCGTACGGGTTCCTCGCGCCGTTCGGGCTGGTCTTCGCCGGCCTCTTCTTCTTCCCGATCGGCTACGCCCTCTACACGAGCCTGTACCGGCAGACCTTCAGCGGCCTCGGCTTCGGCGGGTCCCAGCTGAAGTTCGTGGGCCTGAGCAGCTACGTGACCGTGTTCACGACCCCGGAGTTCTACCACGGCGTCCTGCGGCTGCTCGCGTTCGGCGCCGTGGAGGTCCCGCTGATGCTCGGCCTGGCGATCGTGCTCGCCCTCCTGCTCGACTCCCGGCTCGCGGTGTTCAGACGGCTGTTCCGGGCCGCCTACGTCCTCCCCTACACCGTGCCCGGAGTGATCGCGGCCCTGCTGTGGGGATTCCTCTACCAGCCGGGCCTGAGCCCGATCGACTCGGCGACCCGGGCCATGGGGTTCGGCGAGGTGAACCTCGTCGGGACCGACCTGGTCCTGCCCTCGATCGGCAACATCATGATCTGGGCGGGTGCGGGCTTCAACATGCTGATCATCTACGCCGCCCTGCAGTCGATCCCCGCCACCGTCGTCGAGGCGGCCCGCATGGACGGGGCCGGGGAGATCACGATCGCGCTGCGCATCAAGCTGCCGATCGTCCTGCCGGCCGTCGTGATGACCGGCCTGTTCACCATCATCGGCACGCTGCAGCTGTTCAACGAGCCCGTCATCCTGTCCAACATCTCGAACGCCATCGACAGCAGCTACACGCCGAACATGATGGCCTACGACGCCGCCTACGGGAACAACGACCAGCCCCTGGCGGCCGCCATCTCCGTCTCCCTGGCACTGATCACCTTCGTCCTGTCCTTCGGTTTCCTGCGCCTGACCTCGCGCGCAGCGGGCCTCGCCGCCCCCCGGGAGGGATCATGAGCGCCGTCGTCCGGACGGCCGCCCCGAACCGCTCGAAGTGGACGCTCGGACGCGTCCCGGTCGGGCTGGTGATGGGCCTGTTCGCCCTGTACTTCGTCCTCCCGGTCTGGTGGCTGATCGTGGCGGCCACCAAGGACTCGGGGACGCTGTACTCCAGCTTCAGCCTCTGGTTCGCCGGGCCGGACCGGCTCCTGCACAACCTGCGGCTCACGTTCACCTACGAGCACGGCATCTACCTGCGCTGGCTCGCCAACAGCATCGGCTACGCGGTGATCGGCGGGGTGCTCGCCACCCTGCTGGCCGCCGCGGCGGGCTACGCGTTCGCCAAGTTCCACTTCCGGGGCCGCTCGTTCCTCTTCACGCTCGTCCTCGGTGGTGTCCTGGTCCCCCAGGCCGCCCTGGTGCTGCCGCTGTTCCTGATGATGAGCGCGGCCCATCTGACGGACACGTACTGGTCCGTGCTGCTGCCCTCGGTCGTCGACCCGTTCGGGGTGTACCTGGCGCGGATCTACGTGCAGTCGATGGTTCCGGACGACCTGATCAGCGCGGCCCGGGTGGACGGCGCGAGCGAGTTCAGGATCTTCCGGTCGATGGTGCTGCCCACTCTCACTCCGGGCCTGGTGACCATCTTCTTCTTCCAGGTCGTCGCCATCTGGAACAACTTCTTCCTCGCACTGGTGATGCTGAAGAACTCCTCGCTGTACCCCGTGACCCTCGGTCTGGACGTGCTGAACGGCCAGACCCAGACCATCGGTGCCTCCGCCGACCTGATCAGCGTCGTGATGACGGGGTCGCTCGTGTCGGTCCTGCCGCTCGCGGCCGGTTTCTTCTCCCTGCAGAAGTACTGGCGTCCCACCCTCGTCGGCACCGGCTTCAGCGGATGACCTCACCTGGCTCACTTCTTCGAGGAGCACCTGTGACACGGCGGTTCGAGTTCGGCGGCGGGCGGGTGGACCTCGGCCCCGAAGGCTCACCGGTGGCATTCCGGCACCCGGCGGATCCGGACCGGCTCTATCTGCTCGACCCGGCCAGGGACACCTGGCACGGGCCGGACCACGGCTGGGGCTCGGGCTTCGCGATCACCTCGCGCGGCTCCGGCCGCTGGCAGGCACCGCGGGAGACCGAGTGGCGGGCCGACGGTGTGACCGTCCGCCACCGGCCGCTTCCCGGGCTGGAGTTGGAGGTCCGGCGCCGGGTCGAGGGGGACCACTACACCGAGCGCTGCACCTGGACGAACACCGGCAAGGAAACTCTGCGCGTCACGGGGCTCGGCCTGAACGTGCCGGTCGGGGACGTCTACGACACCGCGTCGGGCGCGCTGGCCCGGAGCTGTCACGCGCATGTGTTCACCGGCGGGGCCTGGTCGTGGGTGCTGGCCGAGCCGATGGCCGGCACTCCTCCGCTCCTCGGCGTGATCGTCCGCACGGGCGCGCTGTGGGCCTACTCGATCGAGTCGCGCAACTCCGCCACCTGGTCCGACATCCGCGGCCACCTCGTCGTCCATCCCACCGACCACGCCCGCAACCCCGAGGCGTTCGGCGGCCAGCCGGTCCTGGAGCTGGCCGCCGGGGAGGCCTACGTCCTCGCGTGGGAGGTCGGCTGGTACGACGACCGGAAGACGTTCCTCGCCGCCACCGACGCACCCGCCGAACTGCCGTCCCTCACCGCTCCGTCGGGGGCGGACCTGGATATCCGTCTCGCCGAGGGCGCGGTACTCGCCTCCCCGTGCGACGACGGCGTCCCGTCCCACCCCCACGGCGTGCGGCACATCGAGGTCGAGCGCGCCGGCCGCCGCAGCCGGACGGCCGTCGCCACACTGGCCCCGGTACGGGAACTGGTCGAGGCCCGGCTCCCCCGCATACTCGGCGAACACCGCCCGCACGAACGCCCGGAGCCGAAACGCTACGCGTTCCTGCCGGTGGACCGGCGGACCGGCCTGACCCAGACGGAGAACGGCTGGGGAGACTGGACCGACGGTGCCGAACGCGTCTGCATGCCCGTGCTGTTGCAGCAGGCCCGGCGGCGGGGCTGGGGGGACGCGGACGCGATCGACGACGCGCTGCGGGGCTTCGCCCGGTTCGCCCGCGGGCACCTGATCGAGCCCGACGGTTCGGTCCGCCGGAGCAGCCGCCCGGCATCCGAGCCACTGCGGCTCTACAACACACCTTGGCTGGCGCACTTCTTCCACGACCAGTTCGCCCTGTACGGCGATCCGGCGGACCTGGACACCGCGGCCCGGCTGCTGGAGTCGTCGTACGCCCTCGGCGCCGGCGGCCACCTGCTCATCGGGCAGCCCGAGGCGATGGCCGCGGTGGCCGACTCGCTCGACGGGCGGGGCGAGACGGCACGGGCGAGGCGGCTGCGGACGTCGCTGGCCGAACACGCGCTGGGGTTCGCCGACCGGGGCACGGCCCTTCCCCGGCACGAGGTGAACTACGAGCAGTCCATGGTGGCGCCGCTGGTCAGCCTGCTGGCGACGGCATACGGCATGGCTCCGGACGAACGGCTGCTGACGGCGTTGCGTACCTCCCTGCCGTGGCTGCGCGCCTTTGGCGGGCCCCAGCCGCACGTACGGCTCCGCGACATCGGGATCCGGCACTGGGACGGGTACTGGTTCGGCGCCGACCGGCTGTGGGGCGACACGTTCCCGCACTACTGGAGCGTACTCACGGCGGTCGCGCTCCGGCAGCTTCCCGAGCCCCTGCGGGACGCGGACACCGAACGGACGGCCGACGCGATCTTCGCGGCCAACCTCGTCGACTTCGCCCCCGACGGCCTGGCGACTTGCGCCTTCGTGCTGCCCAGCTGTGTGGACGGGCGTCCCGCGCACCGGGCGGATCCCCTCATGAACGACCAGGACTGGGCTCTGGCCCTGTTGCTCCGATCCGACGAGAGCCGCTGAGGCCACACCCCACCTTCCTCGACTTCCCCGACCATCTGAAGGAGCACCCGTGTCCCGTCCCGACTCCGCCGACGCACGCCTGGCGGGCCTGCGTCAGCGGCTGCAGGGCCTCGCCTACGGCGGCGACTACAACCCCGAGCAGTGGCACGCCGCCACCTGGCGGGAGGACGTCCGTCTGATGCGCGAGGCGGGCGTCAACCTGGTGACCGTCGGCGTGTTCTCCTGGGGCACGCTGGAACCGAGGCCCGGCGTCTTCGAGTTCGGCTGGCTCGACGAGGTGATGGACCTGCTGGCCGAGGCGGGCGTCGGCGTCAACCTGGCCACGCCGACGGCCGCGCCGCCCTCCTGGCTCGCCCACGAGTTCCCCGAGACACTGCCCGTGGACGGTGAGGGCCGCCGGGTGGCCTTCGGTTCCCGGGTCCACTACTGCCAGTCCTCCCCGGTCTTCCGCCACCACGCGGCCCGGATCACCGAGCGGCTGGCCGAGCGCTATGCCGGCCATCCCGCGCTGGCCATGTGGCACATCGGCAACGAGTACGTCGGCTTCGGCTGCCACTGCCCCGCCTCCGTCGCCCACTTCCGCCGCTGGCTCGCCGACCGCCACGGCACGGTGGACGCGCTGAACGAGGCGTGGGGCACGGCGTTCTGGGGCCAGCGCTACGACTCGTTCGAGCACATCGGCACTCCCGCTCCGCGCTCCCGGCTGATCTCGGGTCCCAACCCGGGCCAGCTGCTGGACTTCGCCCGCTTCTGCGACGCGGCGGCGCTGGAGTGCTACACCGCCGAACGGGACATCGTCCGCCGGCACACCCCCGGCGTTCCCGTCACCACCAACTTCATGGGTTCCTTCAAGCACCTGGACTACTGGCGGTGGGCGGCGGAGGAGGACGTCGTCGCCCTCGACATCTACGCGGGCCCGCGCGATCCCGAGGGCCCGCTGGCGGCCGCGTACAACTTCGACCTCATGCGCTCCCTGCGCGGTGGCAAGCCCTGGCTGATGCTGGAGTCGGCGACCGGGAACAACCTCACCGACGGCCGCAACCACGCCCGTCCCGCAGGGCAGTTGAGGCCCCGCTCGCTGCAGGCGGTGGCCCGGGGCGCGGACTCGGTGATGTTCTTCCAGTGGCGTGCCTCCCGGGCCGGTGCCGAGCGCTACCACTCGGCGATGGTCCCGCACGGCGGCACCGGCACCCGCACCTGGCGGGAGGTGACCGCGCTGGGCCGGGACGTGGCGAAGCTGGGCGGCCTGGCCGGAGGTGCCAACGACCGCGCCGACGTGGCCGTCGTATGGGACTGGGAGAGCTGGTGGGCCCTGGAGGGCCCCGACCACCCCGCCAACGACCTGCGTTTCACCGACCGGCTGATGGACCACTACCGCCCGCTGTGGCACGCCAATGTCCCGGTCGACTTCGTCCGCCCGGACGACGACCTCACCGGCTACCGGCTGGTCGTCGTCCCCAACCTCTACCTGGTGGACGACGCCGGCGCCGCCAGTCTCACCGCATACGTCCGCGCGGGCGGCCACCTGCTGATGTCGTACTTCTCGGGCATCGTCGACGAGTACGACCGGGTCCGTACCGGCGGCCATCCCGGTGCCTTCCGCGAACTGCTGGGCATCGGCATCGACGAGTTCGCCCCCATGGTGCCGGGCGAGACGTGCGGGCTGAGCCACGCCGGCCACGGCGGCACCGCCACCGACTGGCAGGACGTCATCGAGCTCGCCGGGGCCGAGGCCCTCGCCACCTACACCGACGGCGACCTGAAGGGATCCCCGGCCGCCACCCGGCACCGCTTCGGCACCGGCACCGCCACCTACATCGGCACCGCGCCCGACCGGGACAGCCTCCGCCGTCTCGTCCTGGACTGCGTCTCCGGCGCCGGGGTCGCCCCCGTCCTGGACACCCCCGAGGGCGTCGAGGCCGTCCGCCGCCGCGCCGCCGACGGGACCGGACACCTCTTCCTGCTCAACCACACCACGGACCAGGTGACCGTCGACCTCGGCACCGGCCCGGCCCGGCACCTCGACGTACTGACCGTCGAGACCGCGACGACCGCCGACGGGAGCCTGCACCTGCCGCCGTACGGCGTGGCGGTCCTGCGCGACACAGCCCCCACCCCCCGTGAAAGTCGATGAGGAAGGACGAGCACAGCCATGTGGAGACCCTCGGCCGCCGACCGGCGGCACACCCCCGGTGACGCGATACGTCACGTCGCATACGGACTCCTCGCCAGCCTGCTCCTGCTCAGCGGGCTGCTGTTCCCCGGCACCAGCTACGCGGCCAACGCCCAGCTGGGCGTCGACCTCTCGCAGAGCACCGGGGACATCCTCCACGGGGCGTCCGGGTTCCTGTACGGCCTGGGCGACCCCGGTGTCCCGACCGAGAACGTGCTGCAGCCCCTGCACCCCCAGCAGGCCGCGCAGAAGCCGCAAGGGGGCCTGCAACACCCCAGCGGCGACGCGTTCGACGTGGCTCCCGAGTACGTGGACAGCGGCGTCAAGGAGATCCAGATCTACCTCCAGGACGACTACCGGTACTGGCCCTACGAGAACGACGGCCTGACCGACTACCTCGGCAAGATCGACTCCATGGTCGCCGCCGTGAAGGCCGACCCCAACTACGGAAAGTACGTCTACGTCCCGTTCAACGAGCCGGACTGGATCTGGTACAGCGGGATGTTCACGAACTCCACCACGGAGCAGCAGTTCTTCGCCGACTGGAAGACCGTCTACGACCACATCCGCGCGCTCGACCCGACGACGAAGATCGCCGGCCCGAACTTCAGCAGCTACAACAGCGGCGTGATGTCCGACTTCATGACGTACGCGAAGGCGAACAGCGTCCTCCCGGACGTCGTCACCTGGCACGAGCTGCAGAACAACTCCTTCACCGACTACTACACCCACTACAACGCCTTCCGCGCCCTGGAGACCTCGCTCGGCCTCTCCGCGCGCCCGATCACCATCAACGAGTACACCCGCTCCTCCGGCGACCTCGGGGTGCCCGGCCAGCTCATCCAGTGGATGACCCGCCTGGAGAACACCAAGGTGAGCGGTGACCTCGCGTACTGGGTCACCGAGGGCACCCTCAACGGCCTGACGACCCACAACAACGAGGCGACCGGCGCCTGGTGGCTCTACAACTGGTACGGCGAGATGACCGGCAAGACGGTCACCGTCACCCCGCCGACCCAGAGCGGTTCGCTCCAGGGCATCGCGACGCTCGACTCCGCCAAGAAGCAGGCGCGCGTCGTCTTCGGGGGCACCTCGGGCTCAACCGACCTGGTCGTCAAGGGATTCGGCTCGGCGTCGTACCTCGGCAGCACCGTGCACGCCATCGTCGAGACCACCGGCAGCACCGGCACCGAGGACGCCGGGGGCCGCCCCTCGGTGGTGGAGGAGGGCGACTACACCGTCAGCAACGGGCAGATCACCGTCAGCGTGCCGAACATGACGGCGACCTCCGCGTACCAGGTCATCATCACCCCGGCCACGAGCCTGTCCGCGGCGGACGTGCCGACCCGGTACGAGGCCGAGTACGCGGACCTCAGCGGCAGCGCCCGCGTGACCTACGGCTCCAACACCGGTTACTCCGGCACCTACTTCGTCGACGGCTACGCCGGTTCGAGCAACGCGAGCACCAACTTCGTGGTCTCCGCCCCGAGCAGCGGCTACTACGACGTGACGCTGCGCTACTCGGCGGGCCCGTCGAGCGGCGCGCCGACGAACAGAACCACCCGCGTCACCGTGAACGGGTCCAAACTGACCGACCTGGCCCTGACCGGCACGGCGAACTGGAACACCTTCGGCACCAAGACCGTCACGATGTTCCTCTCGCAGGGCATCAGCAGAATCGACTACGGCGCCTACACGAGCGACGACAGCGACAACATCACCGTCGACTCGATCGACGTCACGTCGTCGACCTCGGGCACGATCAACAGCTACGAGGCGGAGTCCTCCACCAACACCCTCGGCGGCACCGCGACCACCGAGACGGACACGGCGGCCTCCGGCGGCGGTTACGTGGACTGGCTCGGCAACGGGGCGGCGAACACCCTGACCTTCAACGGTGTCACGGCGGCCTCCTCCGGCCTCTACCGCATGGTCGTCACCTACGCCAACGGCGACAACCGCGGGGACGGCGGCAACGACTACAACATCATCAACCGTTACGCCGACATCTCCGTCAACGGCGGTACCGCGCAGCGCGTGTACTTCCGCAACACCCGCGGCTGGTCGAACTACTGGACCACCACGGTCGACGTGAACCTGACCGCCGGCAGCAACACCGTCGCGTTCGGCAACAGCTCCGCCTACGCCCCCAACATCGACCGGATCCAGATCGCACCGGCCATCGGCGACGGCAGCACGTCGTACGTCAAGCTGGCGAACCGGACCACGGGGCTCGACATCGACGGGGCGGGACGCACGGCCAACGGGTCCGACGCCGGCCAGTGGCCGGCCGGATCGACGGCCAACCAGGAATGGTCGATCGTCCCCGACGGCGGCTGGATCCGCCTCAGGAACCATGCCACCGGGCTGTATCTCGACGGCCTCGGCGCCACCGCCAACGGCTCGGCCACCGGCCAGTGGAGCGACCGCACCGACACCAGCCAGGAGTGGATGGAGGTGACGGCGGGCGACTACGTACGGTTCCGGAACAGGGCGACGGGCCTGTACATCGACGGCATGAACCGCACCGCCAACGGCTCCGCCCTCGGCCAGTGGAGCGGTAGCAGCAGCACCAACCAGCAGTTCCAGATCATTCCGCAGTAGCGGAACCCCATGGCAGCAGGGGTGACCGCCGCACTCGGTCACCCCTGCTTCGCCGTGCGGTCCCGCCGACGCGCGAGGGGGCTCCGGCTGTCGGCCGATGACCGGCAGTCGGCGGTTTCCCCGGACCGGCGGCCGGCCTCACGGGCGCACCCCAGCGGTACCGGGACGCCCCGGCCGCACCCGTCGTCACCGCGGCGGTGGACACCGCCGCGTGCTCGCCGTCGGGGTCAGGCCTCCAGGAATGCCAGGGTCTTCGCGACGAAGTCGTCGTGGTACTGGAACACACCGCCGTGCCCGGCATCGGGGTAGAGCACCAGCTCGCTGTTGGGCAGGCGCCGGGCGAGATCGACCGAGTTGCTGGTGGGGACCATCAGGTCGGCCTCGCCGTTGGCCACCAGGACAGGCTGCTGGACGACCGACAGATCGGCCGGCTTCTCACGCCCCCAGGCGTGGATCGCCTTGAGGTGCGCCCGGGTGGTCTGCGTCGAGCCCGCCGCGTCGCGGTTCGTCTTGCGCTCCTCCAGGCGGGCCAGGTACTCGCGGGCCGCGAGCTGACCGTTCTTGGTCTGGGTGAAGAAGAGGTAGCGCTTGGGGTGCCGGAACGTCAGCGCCGCCTTCACCACGTTCAGGATGGAGATCCGGCCGACCTTGTCGATGCCGACACCGCCGGCCGGACCCGTACCGGCCAGCACCATCCTGCGGATGAGCTGCGGCTCCTGTTGCACCATGGCCTGCGCGACGAAGCCGCCCAGGGAGAAACCGACCAGGTCGACCTGGTCGAAGCCGAGGGCCCGGATGAACGCGATGGCATCGCGGGCCATCTCGGCCACCGAACCGGGGGTCGCCCCCTCCGACGAGGCGACGCCCCGGTTGTCGAAGGCGATGACCTCATGGCGGGCGGCGAGGCCGTCGATGACCCGGGGGTCCCACTCGTCCAGGTTCGCATTGAAGTGGTGCAGGAAGACGACCGGAACACCACCTTCCGGGCCGAGCCGCCGGTAGGAGAGCCGCACCCCGTTGACGGGAATGGTCTTCGTCGGCGTGTCGATGTAGGAGTTCGTCGCGTTCTGTGTCGCCATGATGCTGCCTCGATTATTTCGTGGTGGTCGTAGGGGACGGCCGGCAAGGAGCCCACTCTGTGCAGCCGCGGAGTTCGACCGGGGCGCCACGCACCGGCCGGGGAGGCGACGGCGAGAAGGTGCCGTTCACTCGCACGACGGCCGAACCGTGCTCATCACGGGCTGACCAAATTAGATTACGGTCGAAATATATGGCATCGCAGAAGGATCGCGTCAAGAGGCCTGCTCGACCCTTCGGCACCCCGTGGCCGAGGTGAGCGGCCACACCCGCCTCCCACCCATTCCCCTTACAGGGATCTGTTGCGCGCACCAAATAACGAAGTTATGTTACAGGCCATGAAACAAGACTTGGCAGGCCGAAGGCTGGTCGTCACCGGAGCGGCGCGCGGTATCGGGGCACAGGTGGCACGGGTCGCCGCGGCCCGGGGTGCCCGGGTGGCCCTGCTCGGGCTCGAACCGGACCGACTGCGTGATCTCGCCGACGAGCTGGGCCCCGACGTGCCCTGGCAGACGGCGGACGTGCGCGACGGGGCCGCCCTGAAGTCGGCGGTCGACGAGTGCGCGCGCAACCTGGGCGGAATCGACCTCATCCTCGCCAACGCGGGGGTCGTGGCCTTCGGGACCGTACGGCAGACGGACGACGCGTCCTTCGAGCGCGTCATGGACATCAACGTGAACGGTGTCTTCCGCACCCTGAAGCACGCGACTCCCCACCTGGAGCGCAGCCGGGGCCATGCGATGGTCGTGTCGTCGGCGCTGTCCTTCATGCCGCTCGGGGGAATGGCCGCGTACGGCGCGAGCAAGGCCGGAGTGGAGATGCTGGCGCTGGCCTACCGCCAGGAGGTGGCCCATCTCGGCGTCACGGTCGGCCTCGTGCACCCGTCGTGGATCGACACGGACCTTGTCCGGGGTGCCGAGGGCGACCTGCCCTCCTTCCAGGACCTGCGCAGGCGGCTGCCGTACCCCGGCAACGTCACCACCAGCGTCGACCGGGCGGCGACCGCGATCGTCGACGGACTCGCCCGCCGGCGCGGCCGCGTGTACGTCCCCGGTGCGATCGCCGTGGCCAACTGGGCCAAGGCGGCCATGAACTCACCGCTGGCATGGCCCTGGGCGAGGCGTTTCGCAGCGAAGACCGTGCCCACGCTCGAACGCGAGGTGGCGGCACTGGGACGGCACGACCAACTCGTACCGGGTACGGACACCTCCACCCGGGGGGCGAGTTCGTCCTAGCCCGGTTCGCCGCGGGCGCGCGCTGCCGGACCCCGCGGGTGGAGCGTCGATCAGCCCGGTGTCTTCGCGTCGAAGCGGCGCAGTCCCGCTTCGTGCGAGGCCTGGGCACGCTCCCGTTCGTCCCCCAGGCCGACGGTGAAGTTCACCCCCATCGGCAGCAGGACCCGCGCCACCGGGTCCTCGACATCCGTGAAGTGCTCGGCCAGTTCGAGCGTGACGTAGCCGTGCACATAACTCCACAGCTGGGCGGTCACGACGTCGGCGTCCTGTCGCGTCACCCGGCCGGAGTCCAGGAGCCGTACGCACGCTTCGCGGATCGGGGCGTAGGCGCTCCGGAAGGCCGCCGAGCGTCCGCTGAACCGGAGGTCGGCATCCGCCAGCGGTCGGTATGTCGCGCGCGTGGACAGTCCGAACATCAAGTCGTACAGGTGAGGGTTCTCAGCGGCGACGCGTCGGCAGGTCAACGCCGTGACGAAGAGATCCGCGACCGGATCGTCGGACACCGGCAGCCGGGAGAACCTCCGGCCGAGCTCCTCGAATCCGTGATCCACGACGGCCCGGACCAGCTCGGGGATGCCGCCGAAGTGGCTGTACACCACCATCGTCGACAGGCCTGCGGCGGACGCCACCGAGCGCGCCTTGACGGCCGACGGCCCCTGCTCCGCCAGCAGACCGATCGTGGAGCCGATGAGCCGCTCCCGTACTCCCGGTGCCGCCGAGACTCTCGACGCGTCTCCCATATGCCCACCAGACACGGATAACCTAGTTATAAGATCTTGAAGCATCAGAATACACGTCACACGCGGCTCGGCGTCGCGGGCGCGGGACCGCTCACGGCCGCACTCCCGCCGGCACTGACCACCGCACTCCACGAAACTCGGTGCAGCCCGAGGACGGCAGGGAACACTGCGGGCCCGTGCCGAGGTCAGGGGCGCGGAAGGGAGACCGGACTCCGGCTTTCCGGCTTCAGCCGTCCGGGCGTCGAGGTGCGGCAGGATCGGGGGGCTGAGACCGCGGGCGACATGGGAGAAGACCATGGCGCGGCCGAGGATGCGGAAGGCGCACGAGGCCGTGTCGGTCACCTTCGCGTTCCGTCGGCCGTGCCCCGTCCGCACCTGCGGCCCGCGACTCACTTCGAGGTGTGCTTCTCCTCGAACCGCCGCACCTCCGCGGCGAGTTCCGCGTCCTCGGCGGTGTGTCCGCCGAATCCGGCGTGCGGCATCGCCTCGAAGACGTGGAGCTCGGCCGCCACCCCGGCGGCCAGCAGCCTGCGGTGCATCCGCACGGTGTTGGACAGGAACAGATCGCGCGTACCCGTCTGCAGGAAGGTGGGCGGGAAACCCGTCAGGTCGCCGAACAGCGGCGAAAGGTACGGATGCGCCAGGTCGTGCCCGCCCGCGTAGAGCAGATTGGGTCGCATGAGCGATCCCGCGTAGTCCAGCCCCAGGTTGGTCCGGAAGGAGTCCCCCGACTCGGTGAGATCGACTTCCGGGGTCAGGAGCACGAGGGCGGCCGGCATCGGCAGCCCCTCGTCCCTGGCCCGGAGGAGCAGCGCGGCCGCGAGGTTCCCGCCCGCCGACAGGCCACTGACGATGATCTTCTCAGGCGGACGCTCCTCCAGGGCCCGGCGGTAGACGGCGAGGCAGTCGTCGAGCGCGGCCGGGTACGGAGACCGCGGCGGCATCCGGTAGTCGGGGGCCCAGGTGATCCCGTTGCGCCGTGAGGCCTTCTCCGCCGCCATCATCCACGCCAGATCGCCGCCGCACATGACGAGTGCGCCACCGTGGATCTCGATGAACAGCGGCGCCTCGCCGTCCTCGGCGACAGTGCTCGGCCTCAGTACGTACGTGGTGACGCCACCCCGCTGTTCCTCCGTGTGTGTCAGCAGATCCTCGGAGGGCAGACGCGAGGAGTACTGCTCGCGTGTCAGCGTCTCCCCCAGCTCGATCCATGCCGCCCACCCCTCGTGGTCGTCGAGGTCCGGCGGCGAGGGCGCCTCGGGCGCGCCGGGGGGCGGCGCCGTGGAGAGTGCCGTGAGCAGTTGCTGCGCCGGTTCGCTGACGCTCACGGGTGTCGGCACACGCGGGTCCCGGGCCATCACGGTTTCTTCGGCCACAAGCCACTCCTGATCGTTCTTGTTTCACTTGTAGATGCGAGGTCGTCGGGTCTGCCGGTGCCCTGGGAGGGCTCCGTCGCGCCGGGCGGCCGCACGCAGGCTCATCCCGCGCGGGGGACCGTGCGGGGTCGACTGCGGACCGAGTGTCCCGGCGGGCCACGACCCTGCTGCGCGGGATCACGACGGTCCACGGGTGATCCCGAACCAGGAAGCACCCGACGTGCTTCTTCCTCGACTCACCACGTGAGCAAGATTATGAGCGGAGCGGGTTCGGGGTACGCCCCGCCGTCCGGCGGGGATTTCGCCGAGATGAACCGACACCCGGCGGGCCGCCCGAGCCGAATGACGCGCCTTCCCGCCCGAGCCGTCTCCCGCCCGCGCTCTGGTGAGACTGGAGGCACAGGTCGCAGCGGCTCTGGGCAACGTGGGTTTTCCTCCACGCGAACCACGCGACCTGCAACTTCGCATTCGAACCGAGCGGCGGACCGCCGAGTGGAAGGCCCGCTATGCGGTCCGGTCCGGGGTCGAGGACACGGTCAACGAGTTCGCCCACGGCCACGGCCCGCGACGCTGTCGCTACCGAGGGCAGAACGAGGCCCGCCTCCAACACGTCCTGACCACCATCGCCGTCAGCATCGAGCGCCTCAGCCGACTGCCACCGACCGGAGAAGGACCCTCGCCCCGGCAGCGGACCGCCTTCCAGGGCTACCTTGATCAACGCGAGATCCCCCGCTTCAAGTCCTGGCGAACTCTCGGCAGCCGGCCTCTCCCGTTCCAGGATTCCCGACATGTGTGAGCGACGAGAACCGAACCCGCGCTTCAGCGTGAGGATGTAAGGAGCTGAGTTCCGCCGGTTGGCATCAGGATCTCCGGGCCCGAGGGCCGGGGTCCGGGGTCCGAAGTTCCTCCGCGTCCGCACCTCGGCACCGGCCCGGAACGCCCCCGGAGGGCCGAGCCTCCGGGGTTTGCGCCCTGTCAGGAGGCGCTCGGCGGATCGTTCGCCGGCTCCGTGCCGGGGTGATGCCCGGCCAGGGCCCTTGCAGCAGCGAGGATCCCCGTGAAGGTCATGGTGAGGATGCCGCCGATGGCCGACGCCTCGTACACGTCGGAGATGACGAAGACCCGGCCGCCGACCTCCACGGTGGCGTCGGAGGCGGTGAGGTAACCCGCGACGCCTTCGAGCGGGAGCAGGGCCCACATGAGGCTCGGCCATATCACGAACGTGCCGGCACCATCCGCTTCGGGCCGCAGCCAGCGCGCCTCCAGCAGCGCGAGGATCTGGAAGATGACCCAGCCGGTGAGCAGCCAGCCGAGAAAGTTCACCAACGGCACCCCCATGAAGCCGCTGGGGTGCGCGTAGGACGCCTTGGCCGTCGCGGTGGAGGAGATCGCGTCGTAGTGGAGATCCCATCCCGCGAGGACGAAGCTTGCCAGCACCGGCGTGACCAGGCGCTGTGCGGGACCGAGCGTCCTCGTGCGGGCAGTCAGGATGACCTTGGAGAGGGTCCAGGCGAGCCAGCCGTAGAACACGTACACCGTCGGGACGAGCGGCGGGACTCCCCAGAGCCGAGGACCCCCGAGGTTGTGGTGATAGGAACCGAACGGGAAGCCGACGGCGACGCTGCTGGCTTCCAGGAGGAAGGCCACCCCGTAGGAGATGACGACGTACCAGCCGAAGCCTCGCCAGCCCAGTGTCCGGGCGCCGTGCAGGGTCGCGAACAGGTACAGCAGCAGCATCGACAGGCCGGACAGGGCCGTCGCCGCGCCGGTTCCGGCGAAGAGCTGGGCCGCGGCGAACACGACTGCCCACGCGACGGCCGTCAGCCAGAGCGCCGCCGGCTTTCCGCTTCCGTGTCGGCCGGCCCCGTCATCGGCCGGCGCGGACGCCGGTGCAGTGAGGCCGGCATCGGTTGAACTCATTCCGTTCGGGCTTTCTCGGTGGGCGGGACAGGGCAAGGCCGACGGCCGTGGCTGCGCCGCGGTCCTGGGCGGGGCTCAGTCGCGGAAGGTTCCGCCGCCGTTGACGGACCACACCTGGCCGGTGATCCATTCGGTGTCGCCGGACAGCAGGAAGACGATGGTCTGCGCCACGTCCTCAGGTGTGCCGAGCCGGCCCAGCGGGCTCGCCGACCGCAGGTACGCCTGCATGTCGTCGTCGAACGCCTTGAGGGCCGTTTCGCTGAGCACCGCGCCCGGGCTCACCGCGTTCGCGCGTATGCCGCGGTTGCCGTAGGTGCGGGCCACGTGCCGGGTGATGGAGTTGATGCCCGCCTTGGAAGCGCCGTAGGCGACACGGATCTCCTCACCGTGGTTGGCTGCGCCCGACGTGACGTTGACGATGGCACCGCCCTGCGCCTCGAACAGGTGCGGAAGAGCGTGCTTCATGAGCAGTGCGGTACCGATCAGGTTGGCGCGGTTGGTCTTCTCCCAGATCTCGATGTCCATGTCGAGCAGTCCGACGTCACGCCCGGCGACCGCCGGGGACACCTCGGCGGCCACGTTGGCCATGCCGTCGAGCCCTTGCATCGTCTCCGCCGCGGTGGCCACGAACGCCTCGATCGAGTCCGCGTCGTACAGGTTGAAGTAGCCGCTGCCGGCCCTGCCGCCGTTCGCCTCGATCCGCTTCGCCACCGCTGCGGCGCCGTCGGCGTCGATGTCGCCGAGGAAGACGTGTGCCCCCTCCTCGCCCAGCCTGACAGCCGTTGCCGCGCCGATGCCGCTCGCGCTGCCCGCCACCACGATCCGAGCGTCCTTCAGACCTCGCATGCCTTGCCTCCACAGCATGTGCCGGCACCCGCCGCCCGGTCCGGCGGCGGATGCGGTTCTCTGCGGCCCGCGTCAAGGGCCGCTTGCCACGACCACCATATCCAACAGGTGTCGGATTGCCAACATCTGTCGAACGAAGTAGGGTGGCGACGTGACCACACAGCAGTCGCTCGATCGTCGTGTCCACCGCAGCAGGGCGGCGCTGGAGCGCGCCCTGCTGGAACTCCTGCAGGATTGCGACCTGACCGAGATCTCGGTGCAGGACATCACCCGGCGGGCCGACGTGAACCGGTCGACGTTCTACGAGCGATACAGAAGCGTGAACGACCTTGCCGTCAGCGCATGCGAATCGATGTTCAGCGAACTGGTCACGTCCGCGCCGCCCGTCGGCAGAAGCCCTTACAGTGCCGAGAGCTACCGCAAGGCCGTCGGTGCACTGACCGGACTGTTCGCGCACATCGCCGAGAACGCCCGCCTCTACCAGGCCCTCGTCGGCGACGGAGGCAGCGGCTATCTCGTCAATCACATGCTGCGGCAGTTGACCTCCGCAGTGCGCACCAACCTGGAATTCCCCGAGGCCGACCCGGTGGAGGACAGCGACGAACCGATGGCGACGTTCTTCGCCGGCGCGCTGCTCGGCGTCATCCTCGACTGGCTGCGACACGGCTGCCCAGGCACTCCCGAGCAGAGAAGCGCAGCCGTCTGGCCCCTGTTCCACGGCACCACCGGCTCCCGGTCGGACAGGCCTCAGGAAACCTGAACCAGCGGCATCCCCACGGGCGTTGCGCCGGACGTCGTCTGCCGAACCGGCCCCGAGCCGCGAAAACATTCTCGACTTGCGCCGCGCCAGGCGACTGCGTGCGGTTGTTCACGCGAGGAGGCCGGCTGCGTGCGTTGCCGTGCCGGGGGACCTGCTACCGCAGCCGACCGCGGTACAGGTCGAGCGTGTCGAGGCCGGCGAGGACGTACCGCGGATCACCGCCCGGACCAGGGATGACACCTCGGCGGCAGGCCCGGGGTGCAGGCAGCTGCCGGACTTGGCGCATTCACGTTACGTGTGGGATGTCGCGGACGAGGCGGTAGGCGAGCGCCCGGTCGTGACCGACTCATCGGTACGCCGCCTGTACTGCGAGAACCCCACCTGCCAGAAGGTCACCTTCGTGAAGCAGGTCCCGGGGCCCACCCGGCGGACCGGCCACGTCCGCCGGAATGGTGTAGCAGCGATCAACGCACAGCCCCTGCTCATGGGGCAGCCATCGCTCAACTCTGCGCGCAGAGAGGCTCGTTGAAGTCGCCGTTGACGATTCATCACACGATGGTCAGTGCATCCAGTCAAAGGTCTTACTGCTCAGACACTTGTCACTCGGTCAAGGTTCCTCTGTAATGTGCGATACGGCTTGGACGGCGAGAGGACGACGGCCCCGTCACGGCACATCCCGGTGTTGCCGCCGGGCGGGCGGACACGACAGCCGAGGCGAACGACCTGTTCAACTCGCCCACGGACCTCAGGAGTTCTCATGGAGGCCGCACTCTCGGCGCCGGCCTCCGGACCCCTCACCCCGGTACCTCTGGCGCTCCCCGTCCCACGAGTGACCGGAGTCGACTCACCTACGGCGTAAGGACCTCACCATGAGCGAACGGCTCACAGGGAAAGTCGCCCTGATCACGGGCGCGGCCCGGGGGCAGGGACGCGCGGAGGCACTCCAGATCGCCAAGGAGGGTGGGCACCTCATCCTCTGCGACATAGCCCAGCAGATGACGACCCCGCATTATCCACTCGGTACCGAGGCGGAGCTGGACGAGACCGCCGCCCGGTGCCGTGCCCTGGGGGCCCGGGTCCATGCCGATGTCGCGGATGTGCGCGACCTCCAGCAGATGGAGGACCTGGTGCGGACCGGCAGCACGGAACTCGGTTCGCTTGACATCGTCGTGGCCAATGCCGGCATCTACAGCATCGGCCGGCTCGCCGTCCCCGACGAGCGGACCGGGGTGGGCGTGGTCTCCCGGCAGCAATGGACAGAGATGATCGACGTCAACCAGACCGGCGTCTGGAACACCGTGCGCGCCGCCGCACCCGTGATGGTGGAACAGGGCCGGGGCGGGGTCATCCTGATCACCAGTTCCGGCGCCGGTCTGACAGCCTCGCCGAACATCGGGCACTACGGGGCGACCAAACACGCGGTCGTCGGCCTCATGCGGACCCTCGCACACGAACTGGGCACGCATCGGATCCGGGTCAACTCCATCCACCCTGGACAGTGCGACACAACCATGATCGACAACGTCGAGACCTGGCGCCTGTTCCGGCCGGACCTCGACAGCCCCACCCGGGACGAATTCCGTGACGTGGCCCTCCGTGTCAACGCTCTTCCCGTGCCCTGGGTCGAGCCGGTGGACATCGCGAACGCCGTCGTCTTCCTCGCGTCCGACGAGGCGCGGTACATCACCGGTGTCCCCCTTCCGGTGGACGCGGGCACGCTCGTCTGACGGGCCGCACCGCCGCCCCTCACGGCTTCGGGCATTCGCGTGTGTACCGTGTCGATCACCCGTCCCGGGTCCCCGGCCACAGGTCACAGGTCACAGGTCACAGGTACGGAAAACCCGTCGGAACGGAAGGCTCTGCCGAGTCATGGATATCGCGCACCGCCGAGTGAGGACCAATGGAGTGACCCTGCACGTGGCGGAGCTGGGCGAGGGGCCGCTGGTGGTCCTTCTGCACGGCTTCCCCGAGCTGTGGTACGCCTGGCGCCATCAGATCCGGAGCCTGGCCGCCGCCGGCCATCGAGTCGTCGTACCGGACCAGCGCGGGTACGGCTCGTCGGACAAGCCCGAGTCCGTCGACGAGTACACGATCCTCCATATGGTGGGCGACGTCGTCGGGCTCATCAAGGCGCTGGGGGAGACGAGTGCCGTGGTCGTCGGTCAGGACTGGGGTGCGCCCGTCGCCTGGACGACCGCGCTGCTCCGGCCCGATCTCGTACGGGGGGTCGTGGGTCTCAGCGTGCCGCCGGGTGGTCCCCTGCAGCCCATCCGGCGGGGGCCGACGCCGCCCGTCGCCGCTCTGCGGGAACAGCACGGGGACGATTTCTACATCGTCCGGTTCCAGCGCCCCGGTATGGAGAAGTTCTTCGAGAAGGACGTGCGGGCCAACATACGCGCCATGTTCAGCGACACCGGACACGCCGACCCCGGCGACCCCGCCCCCTCGTTGGGCGGCGCGCGGCGGAACCGGGCGCCGTCAGGAGCTCTTCCGGACTGGCTCACCGAAGAGGATGTCGACGCCTTCGCCGAGGCGTACGCCCACGACGGCTACCGTGGCGGCCTCGACTGGTATCGCAACATCGACCGGAACTGGCAGCTCCTCGGGCCGTGGGACGGTGCGGACATCACCCCGCCGTCCTTGTTCGTGACCGGGGAGCGGGACAACGTACGCACGTTCTTCCCGGTCCCGGCCACGGTCGAGGAGCTGCGCGAGGTGGCACCGAACGCTCGCGGCATCGTCATGGTGCCGGGGGGCGGCCACTGGCTGCAGCAGGAGTGTCCACAGGAGGTGACGGCGGCGCTGCTCGACTTCCTGCGGGGACTGCCGCAGGAAGTCGGCTGACCGGCCCGCCGCGCCGCTCCCGCCACCGGACCAGCTCAGGACAAGCCGGTCCTGGGCCCCGCCTGGGCAGCACAGCCCGGCCTGCTCCCCCGCACGGCCCGGGAACCGAACCGGCCAGGGCACCACAGAGCACCGCACGACAACACGAGAACGGGTCTTCGCCGTCGAGCCCGGCCAGGTCCCGCACCAGGCCGGGCGGGCCGCAGGAAGGCGCGCGGGCCGCTGATGGGCACGCGAGCAGGCGGACGGACAGCACGGTCCGTCGCCGAGGACCGGTTCCGGGGCCGCGCCTGCGGATCAGCCGACGCTGCCGTACCGCTCGTAGAAGCCGCGGATGTGGCCGGCGACGAGCCCTGTCGCCTTCTCGGCGTCGCCGGCCTCGACCGCGGCGAGAATGCCATGGTGCTCGGCAGCCAGGACCGCAACCGTGGCATCCCAGTCCTCCACGCGCGCGAACGCGGCCGTCATCTCGCTCCTGACCGCGTCCCGGAGCGCCTGCATCAGGTCCGCGGCGACGTCGTTCTGGGACGCGCGGGCGAGCCGGATGTGAAATTCGCTGTCGAGTTCGTGGAAGCGGTCATGGTCGAGACCCGGGCGGGCCATCTCCTCGGTGAGCGCGCGCAGTTCCGCCAGTTCCCCGCCGTCCGCCTCCGTGGCCGCCCGGCTCACCGCCAGCCGCTCCAGTTCGATACGTACGTCGATCAGGTCCCCGAGGCGGAACTGCGCCCGTGCGAGGTGCAGGCGCAGCAGATTGCCCAGCGCGTCGGTGGACCGCCCGGTGATCGGGGTGAACAAGTATGTCGACGACGGCGAGAGCGAGAAGATCGAGACACATCAGCTTGACCCGGCCTCGGAGGCACGGCAGATCGCCCGCCTGAAGCAGGTCCGCGCCGACCGGGACCCCGACCGCGCCGCAGCCGCCCGGGAGCGGTTGCTCGCCGCCGCGAAGGACGACGGCGCCAATCTCATGCCGGCCACCATCGAGGCGGCGGGCCCACCTGTCCATGGGCGAGATCACCGGCGCACTGCGGGAGGTGTTCGGCACCCACACGGAGACGCCGGTGTTCTGAAGGGTGATGTGCAACGGCGGGCAGGTCCGTGACGGCCGGGGAGCCCGGCGGGGTCGTCGGCGGAGAAGGCCGCGTTCCCCTTCCCCTCACGGATGACGGACGGGCTGACCCGCCTCCGCGAACCACCGCGATCGACCGGCTCCGGCTCCCGGGTGACCCCGGTACCAGGGCCACGGCACGCACGCGGCGCTTACGCCCCACCCGCCGCCGTGCCCGCTCGGCCATCGGCTCCAGCCGCTACTCCCCCACTCTCACGGAGGGTGTCGTGATCACTCCCCTTCACCTTCACCGTCGCACCGCCTGCGGTGACGTCGACGAGGACAACGCGGCGATCGGCGCGGCGGTGTCCACCGGTTCGGTGCCGGCCCCCTACGAGCGGCTTCTGGCCGCCGTCCAGCGCGACCTCCTCGATCTCACGGCCGACCTGGACCATCCGGACACCGCACCCCGGCTCACCCGGGCCGCTGCCGAACGTCTCACAGCGGCCATCGCCCGCCACGGCATACCCGATCCCGCACCCGGCAGCCACGTCCTGTCCGGAGGCAGCGACGCGGCGGGGCTCTTGCGTCTGGCCCTGGCCATCACGCGGCGGGCCCAGCGGTCGGTGGACGCCCTCGGGGCCGCGGTGCCGGGCAGCGTGTCCGAGCCGGCACTGGCCTATCTGCGAGATCTCGTGGAGTTGCTGCCGGCGGTGGCCCTTCACATCGAAGAAGAAGATCCGCTCAATGTGGCGATGGGTATGTGCGGGGACCGTCCGCCCACGGCGCACCGGGCATGACCGAGCCGGGGATCCGGCCGGCGCGCACCTGAGACCCGCTCCCGGTGACGACTGGTCAGGTTCATTCGCCGGTGGCACGTCTGTGGAGTGCCGCCCCCCGTCAGACGCCTGAGTACCGCTCCCCGACCGACACACCGGGCGGGGAGCGGGCTTGCGTGCGTCACGTGCCCGCTGCCTCTGCCCTCCGGGCCGGGCCGGGAGGATCTGCCGCGGTCGGCAGCCGAAGGCATACGGCGACCGGCAGCCGGAAAGCGTCCCGCGAGGTGGCACAGCCGACCGACCGCCACGAAGACACACGCCACGGCCGCATCGACGGCCCTCGGGGCCACCCGTGGCGCTGACGGCAGGTCAGCCGCGAGTGGTCCGGCCGGCGGTCCAGGTCACCGACGTACGGCCGGCCAAGGCCCGGCCGCGCGGTTCCGTGCGGCCGGCGGTCCCGCCGGCTTCTCGATCCGCTCTCGCCCGATGCCTTGACTTGCGACCCTCTCAATGCAAAGTTAACCATCATAGATATGTTAAAAAACTTGGCGGTGACGCAGATGACACTGGACGCGTTCGAGGGTGTACGCGTCGTGGAACTGGCGCAGTGGGTGTTCGTCCCCGTGGCGGGGGCGCTACTGGCCGACTGGGGCGCCGATGTCGTGCGCATCGAGAAGCTCGACGGCGACCCCTATCGCGGACTGGCCACCCAGGGCATCGGTACGGACGGTGGAAAGGTCAACGTCTCGGTGGCACTGGCCAATCGGGGCAAGCGATCCATCGCGCTCGACCTGCGCAAGGAGGACGGGCTCGCCGTCCTGCACGAACTGCTCGCCTCCGCCGACGTCTTCCTCACCAGCCTGCGCCCCGGCGCGCTGGAGCGCCTCGGACTCGACGCGGAAACCCTTCGTGAACGGTACCCGCGCCTCGTCTACGCCCGAGGCAACGGGTACGGCATGCGCGGTCCGGATACGGACCGGCCCGGCTACGACGCGTCCGCGTTCTGGTCCCGCGGCGGGCTCGCCCACACCCTCACTCCGGCCGGCCTCGACTACCCGGTCGCCCAGCGGGGCGCGCTGGGCGACCGCAACGGCGCCACCGCTCTGGCGTTCGGGATCGCGGGAGCGCTGCTGAGGCGGTCGAAGACGGGCACCGGATCGGTGGTCGACGTGTCGCTCCTGGCAACGGCCATCTGGACGCTGTCGTCGGACATCCTGGCCGTCCTGAACGGGGGTACCGTGCACCGGCCGGGCGAGCGCGGCCAGACGCCGAACCCGCTCACCGCCACGTACCGCACCAAGGACGGCCGGCATCTCCAGCTCGTCTTCCTGGACGCGGACCGGTACTGGGCGGACTTCTGCCGGACCGTCGGACGTCCGGACCTGATCGATGATCCGCGCTTCGCCGACCTTGCCGCCCGCGGACGCAACAGCGCGGCCTGCGTGGCCGAACTCGACCGTGAGTTCGGCCGGCGCACACTCGCCGAGTGGAAGGACCTGCTGGCCTCCCTCGACGCTCCGTGGGCGCCGGTGCAGTCGGTCGAGGAACTGATCGAGGATCCGCAGGTGACCGCCAACGGCTATGTGGGGACCGTCGAGTCCGACAACGGCGACACCTACCGGCTCCCCGCCGTCCCGGTCCAGTTCGACCAGCGACCGCCGCGGCTGCGGCGCGCGCCCGAACACGGCGAGCACACCGAGGCCGTACTGCTGGAACTGGGCTACGACTGGGAACGGCTCCTGCAGCTCAAGGACGAGGGGGTGATCCCGTGACGGATCCGGTCAGCACGGTCCGCCCCACCCGACGGCCGGTGCCGGTCCCCGACGAACGGTCGGCGCCGTACTGGGCGGCTGCCGCCCGGCACGTCCTGGCCATCGCCCGGTGCCGGACGTGCGAGATGTACTCGCTGCCCGCCGACGTGGTGTGCGCGCACTGCGGATCCTGCGATCCCGGCTTCACGTACACCGCGGTGAGCGGCCGGGGGGTGATCCGCTCGTGGACCGTTGTGCGCAGGTCGTTCCTGCCCGGATTCGACGGCGAACTGCCGTTCGTGCTGGTGGACGTCGAGCTCGCGGAGCAGCGGGAGCTGCGCCTGATAGGCCGGCTGACGAACGGCCCGCAGGCGGGTCTGCGCATGGCGGCTCCCGTGGTCGTGACCTTCGAGGACCTCCGGCCCGGAGTGTCCGTGCCCGCGTTCGAACTCGCCTCATGAGCGGCCGGTTCCGGGCGCGCAACCGGGTCGCCGTCGCCGGATACGCCCAGAGCGAGGTACGCCGCCACGCGCCCCTGCCGCTGGGCGCACTCGCCGTCGACACCGCGCGCCGCGCCATCGCCGACGCGGGGCTGAGGGTCGACCAGGTCGACGGGTTCGTCGGTTCGGCGCTGCTGCCCACCGCCGGCGATCACACGGTGGAGGACGGGGTGTCCGTCGTGACGCCGCACTGGCTCGCCGGGCATCTCGGTGTCGATCCCCGGTACGCGGCCGGCTTCCAGGGGATCGGGCAGCTCAGCGGTGCGGTGGCCATGGCGGTCAACGCGGTGGCCGCGGGCGCCGCCGACCATGTGCTCGTCCACCGCGCGCTGTACAACCCGCCCCGGGGCCAGTACCACGAGAGCCGCCTCGTGGAGGCGCGCGGCGCACATCAGTGGACGGCGCCGCAGGGGTACTTCGGGCCGCTCGCCATGATCGCGCTGCCCTGCAACGAATACCTTCAGCGTTATGGCGCGGACCGGGAGGCGCTGGCCGATGTCGTGCTGGAGGCGCGCAAGAACGGCGCGCGCAATCCCTGGTCGTACTGGCACAGCAAGCCGCTCTCCTTGGCCGAGTACCTCGACGCTCCGTCGCTGTTCGACCCGGTCTGCCGCTACGACTGCGACATCCCCGTCGACGGTGTGGCCTGCTTCGTCCTCACCTCCGCCGAGCGGGCCCGGGACCTCCCCCACCCGCCGGTGCACGTCGCGGGGTTCGCCCACGGCGCTCCCACCCGGCCGCGGCTGCCGACCCACTGGCCGCTGGACGACATCATGGAGGGCGGCCGGGAGACGGCGCGCCGTCTGTGGGAGCACGCCGGAATCGGCCCGGACGAGATCGACCTGCCTCAGGTGTACGACGGGTTCTCGCCCTTGGTGTGGTTCTGGCTCGAAGCCCTCGGTCTGTGCAAGACCGGCGAGGCGCACCGTTTCGTCGCGGACGGCGGGATCGACAGCGACCGTCCTGGAGGTGTCCCCGCGCTGTCCGGCGGCGGTGCTCTCGGCAACGGCCGGCTGCACGGTGTGCCGCAGATGCTCGAGTGCTACCTGCAGTTGTCGGGACGGGCCGGCGACCGCCAGCGGGACGACGCGACCACGGGCATCGCCTGTCATTCCTCTCCCCACTTCGGCGGGGCCGTCGTGTACAGCGCCGAACCCTTCTGAAACGGACGGACGGGCGATCGGTCGGAACACGCAGTCAGATACCGAACTCGACAAGACCGAGGTAACTGTGGACATCATTTCCGAGCGACGCAGCTACGTGGCCGGCCACTGGCTGACCGGCGAGGCCACGGTCGCGGTCGAGAACCCCGCGGACGGGACCGTCGTCGCGGAGGTGTTCGCGACGCCTCTCCCAGAATTCGAACGGGCTGTCCAGGAGGCTCGGCGCGCCTTCGACGCCGGACTCTGGGCGGGTCTCGCGAAGACCGACCGGGCCCGGCTGCTGCACCGGTTCGTGGACCATGTGGAGGCGGCGCAGGCGACGCTCGTACCCACCCTCGTCGCCGAGGCCGGCCAGCCGCGCGCCTTCGCCGAGATGAGCCAGTTCCTGGGGGGCATCTCCCTCGCCCGCCAGTCGATCGACCTCTGTCTGCGGACGCCGGACGAGGAGAGAACCCCGGTCCCGGTCGACGAACTCGTGCGAGGCAGGGTCGCGCTGAGCGTCCGCCGTCACGAGCCGGTCGGGGTGGTGACCGCGATCACCCCCTACAACGCGGCGCTCCTCATGGCGTTCCAGAAGCTGGTGCCGGCGCTGATGACCGGCAACTGCGTGATTCTGCGCCCGAGTCCGCTCACCCCGCTGTCCTCACTGGTCCTCGGCGCGGCGGCGGACGCCGCGGAGCTGCCGGACGGAGTGCTGAGTGTCGTCGTCGAGGAGGGGTCCGCCGGTGCCGAGCTCCTCACCAGCCATCCCGCGGTCGACATGGTGTCCTTCACCGGTTCGACGGCGGTGGGCCGGATGATCCTCGCGCAGGCGGCGCCCACGGTGAAGCGCGTCGCGCTGGAGCTCGGCGGGAAGTCGGCCCAGGTGTACCTTCCGGACGCGGTGGACCGGGCCGCCGCGGGCGCGCGGGCGGTGGTGGCGTACACGTCGGGGCAGGCGTGTGTCGCCGCGACCCGCATGCTGGTCCCCCGGGAGCGCAAGGCCGAGGTGCTGGAAGCCGTCGGCGCGGCGTACGAGTCACTGGTGGTCGGCGCGCCCACCGATCCCGCCACGACCATGGGCCCGGTGATCAGCGGGGCCCAGCGCGAGCGCTGCGAGCGGTACGTCGAGCTGGCGGTGAAGCATGACGGCCGCGTGGTCACGGGCGGGTCCCGGCCGGCCGGCCTCGACGAGGGGTACTACTTCCAGCCCACGGTGCTCGACCTGCCGGACAACGGCAGCCCGGCCGCACAGCACGAGATCTTCGGTCCCGTCCTCTCGGTACTGGGCTACCGCGACCTGGACGACGCCGTGGCCATCGCCAACGACAGCGTCTACGGACTGTCCGCGCAGGTGTACGGACGCGACGTCGAGGCGGCGACGGCCGTCGCCCGGCGGCTGCGCACCGGCGCCGTGAACGTCAACACCACCGTCTTCAGCGCGTACGCGCCCAGCGGTGGCTACAAACAGAGCGGCCTCGGCCGTGAACGGGGCGTGGAAGGAATACGGGCCTTCCAGGAGATCAAACACCTTGCCATAGGGGAGTTGCAGCGATGAACGCACCGATGTCCAGGGCGGCCGACTCGGCCGGACCGAACCTCGACTGGCTGATCTCGGTCGACGACCACATCCTCGAACCGCCCACTCTGTGGACCGACCGGGTCCCGCGCAAGGACCGGGACCGTGCCCCGCACATGGAGAAGGACGACAACGGCCTCGACGTGTGGGTCTACGAGGGCATGCGCATGCCCAGCTCCGGTCTCAGCGCCGTCGCGGGCAAGGAGAAGGAGGAGTTCAGCCCCGAGCCGCTCAACTACGCGGACATGCGGCCGGGATGCTACGACCCGGTCGCGCGACTGGAGGACATGGACCGCAGCGGGGTCCTGGCCTCCCTGTGCTTCCCGACGGTGACCCGGTTCTGCGGCCAGCTGTTCTACGTGGGCAAGGACCGGGACCTCGGCCTCACGTGCCTCAAGGCCTACAACGACTGGCTCATCGAGGAGTGGTGCGGAGCGGCACCCGGCCGGTACATCCCGCTCGTCCTCATCCCCCTGTGGGATCCGCAGCTGGCCGTGAAGGAGCTGGAGCGCTGCGCCGCCAAGGGGGCCACCACCTTCGCGTTCTCGGAGAACCCGGAGCCGCTGAACCTGCCCACCATCCACGACGCCAACGGGTACTGGGAACCGGTCATGGCCGCGGCCAACGACCTGGAGATGGTCGTCTCGATGCACGTCGGGTCCTCCTCGACCCTGCCGCAGATCTGCTCGGACGCCCCGTTCATGGCGAACCTCGCCTGGGGCGCCATGCGTACCTCCGGCACCATGCTGTCGTGGCTGTTCAGCGGCATGTTCCAGCGGTATCCGAAGCTGAAGATCGCCCTGTCGGAGGGCGAGGCCGGCTGGATGCCGTACTTCCTGGAGCGGGCCGAGCAGGTCCTCGACAAGCAGCGGTACTGGGTCCAGCGCGGCCAGACCTTCGAGGGCCATGCCGGGAGCGGGCAGATCGACCTGGACAACCTGGACCTGCGGGCGAGCTTCCGCGACCACGTCTACGGCTGCTTCATCGAGGACGCCCACGCCGTCGCGAGCCTGGGCGAGATCCCCGAGGACAACCTCATGTGCGAGACCGACTACCCGCACTCGGACTCCACCTGGCCGCACTGCCTCGACGTGGTCAAGAAGCACATCGGCCGGCTGTCGCCGCAGACCCAGTACAAGATCCTGCGCGGCAACGCCGAGCGTCTGTACCGGTTCACTCCGGCCGAGCCCGCGGTGCGCGCGTGATGGGATCGGCACTCGCGGGTAAGTCCGCCGTCGTCACGGGCGCCGCGTCCGGCGTGGGGCGCGCGTCCGCGCTGCGTTTCGCCGCGGAAGGAGCCCGCGTCGTCTGCGCCGACATCGACCTGGAGCAGGCCAAGGAGACCGTGCGCCGGGTCGAGGCGGCCGGCGGGATCGCCTCGGCGGTGGCGGCCGACGTGTCGCTGGAGTCCGACGTGGTCGCGGTGCTCGACGCGGCCGTGGCCCGGTTCGGGCGGCTCGACATCCTGTTCAACAACGTCGGCATCCCCACGCCTCGTCCGGGTGCCCGCCTGGAGGACCACACCGCCGAAGACTTCCAGCGGCTTGTCGCCGTGAACTTCGGCGGGGTGTTCCACGGGTGCAAGCACGCCGTCATACGGTTCAAGGCACAGGGCGAGGGAGGCGTCATCCTCAACACCGGCTCGGTCGCCGGTCTGGTGGGGTGGGGCGGGACCGTGTACGGCGCCACCAAGGGCGCGGTGCACCAGCTCACGCGTGCGATCGCCGTGGAGGGAGCGCCCTTCGGAATCCGGGCCAACGCACTGTGCCCGGGGGCGATGCCCCATACCAACTTCATGGCCGCGGGCGGTGTCGACACCTCGGATGCGAGTATCCCGAAGCTCGTCGAGCGCGTGAAGGCGATGCACCCGCTGGGACGGCCCGTGACCGCCGCCGACTGTGCCGAGGCAGCGGTGTTCCTGGTGTCCGACCTCGCCCGCAACATCACGGGCGTGCTGGTCCCGATCGACGGGGGGTACGTGGCCCAATGACCGGTTCCCGTGCAGCCATGCTGGACCCTGACCGGATCAGGGAGCTGTTCGACCTGCGCGGCTCCTTCCTGGCCGACTCCGGCAGCCATGTCGAGCTGGATCCCTACCCGGTGTGGCACAGGCTGCGTGAGCAGTCCCCCGTCCACCCCGGCACCGTGCACGAACTCACCGGGATCGACGAGCCGCTGCGCTTCCAGGGACTGCCCTTCGCCGACCGCCCGCATTTCTCCGCGTTCAGCTACGAGGCCTGCAGCGCCGCGTTCCGCGACACGGACGTCTACGCCTCGTCCGCCACGGCCGTGGACCTGAACAACGGTGAGGTGCACGCCGAGAACAGTCTGCTGTCCATGGGCGGCAAGGAGCACCGGCGCTATCGCGGTCTGGTGCAGCCCTCGTTCGTACCGGCGAAGGCCAAGTGGTGGATCCAGAACTGGATCGAGCACACGGTCCACAGCCTGATCGACGGTATCGCCGGCGCCGGGCGCGCGGAGCTCAACGTCGACTTCTGCGCGGCGATCCCGATCCTGACCGTGACGGGAAGTTTCGGTGTCTCGGTCGAGCAGGCCCTGGACATCCGCGAAGCCCAGCGGGAGCCCGCCAGGATCGTCGAGATGCTGGCACCGATCGTCGCCGCCCGCCGTCAGCGGCCGATGGACGATCTGATCAGTGTCCTGACCGAGGCGGAACTCACCGACGAGGACGGCCGCACCCACCGGCTCACCGACGCGGAGATCTACTCCTTCTCCGTACTCCTGCTGGCGGCCGGCTCGGGCACCACGTGGAAGCAGATGGGCCTCGTACTGACCGCACTGCTGCAACGGCCCGAGGTGCTGCGGGCGGTGCGGGATGACCGGACGCTGCTGCGTCGGGCGATCGAGGAGACACTGCGCTGGACACCCACGGACCCGATGTTCTCGCGGCATGTCACCCGGGACGTCGAACTCGCGGGTGTGTCCCTGCCCGAGGGGGCCGTGGTGCACCTGTGCGTCGGCTCGGCCAATCGGGATCCGGCGCGCTGGGAACGGCCCGACGAGTTCGACATCACACGTCCGCTGCTCGGCTCGCTGGCGTTCGGCGGCGGCCCGCACGTGTGCCTGGGCATGCATGTGGCCCGAGCCGAGATGGCGGTGGGCATCGGAGCGCTTCTGGACCGGCTGCCCAACCTCCGCGCCGACCCCTCCGCCGAACCCACGCGCGTCATCGGTATGTACGAACGGGGGGCCACCGCCATCCCGGTCCTGTTCGACTGAGCGTGCGGCCGAGGCACCGACTCATGATTCGACCGAGGAGCAACGTGCCCGAGTCCCCTTACCGCCCACCGGACCTCACCCTGCTCGGTGAGGAGCACATCCGTGCCTACCAGGAGACGGGAGGCGAGGTCGGCTACCTCTGGAACGGGGTACCGACACTTCTGCTGACCACCACAGGGCGTCGCACCGGCCTGTCCCGGACCTCGCCCATGATCTTCGCGCGGGACGGGGACGACTACCTGGTGGTGGCGTCCTACGGCGGTGCGCCGAGGCACCCCCAGTGGTATCTCAACCTCCAGACCACGCCCGAGGCGCGGATACAGGTGAGGGCCGACCACCTGCCGGTCGTCGCGAGGACGGCCGCGGAGTCGGACCGGTCGCGGCTGTGGCGGATCCTCACCGAGGTCTGGCCGAACTACGACACCTACCAGACCCGTACCGATCGCCGCATCCCGGTGGTCGTCCTGTCTCCGTCCTGAGCGGGAGACACCGCCCATGCCCCGGCGCGGCCGACCGCACGGACCGCCGGCCGCGCCGAACTCGCGATCCTGGCGTGACCGCGCGGGCACGGGCGGTGGACGGCACGCACCCGATGCCGTCCCACCGGCGTCCTGCGGTGTCTGCGTGCAAAGCCCCGGTGCTCGGAGCGTCCGTCGCCGTCCGATGCGCGTCCTGCCCGGCGGCCTCCGGGCGCCCCGAACGAGAGCCGAACTCCAGAATGCGTTTCTACCTCGACATCCCACAGGCCGACAGCAGTTGGCTCGAACCCGCGCACCTGGCCGAACTCGCGCGTGCGGCCGAACGCGCCGGCATCACGGCCGTGGCCCTCAGCGATCACCCCGCTCCTTCTCGCAAGTGGCTGGAGCAGGGCGGGCACAGCACGCTGGACCCGTTCGCCGGCCTCGCCTTTCTCGCGGCGGCCACGACGACACTCCGGCTGATGACCAACCTGACCGTGGCCGCCTACCGCAATCCGTTCCTCATGGCGAAGTGCATGACGTCGGTGGACGTCCTCTCCGGCGGCCGCAGCACGTTCGTGCTCGGGGCGGGTTACCTGCGCTCCGAGTTCGCGGCGCTCGGTGTCGCGTTCGACGAACGCAACTCCCTCTTCGACCAGGCCGTCGACGTGGTACGGGGGTTGTGGCACTCCCCCGAGGAGTTCCATGCGGACTCCGCGGGTCTCGTCGCACACGGCGTGGCACTGTCCCCGCCTCCGGTACAGCGACCGCATCCGCCGTTGTGGGTGGGCGGCAACTCACGGCGGGCCCGGCTGCGGGCGGCGCGCTGGGGCGACGGCTGGGCTCCCCTGACCCGCGGTGGGACCGCACTGGCGGCCACGGCACGCACCTCGGCGATCACCACGCAGGACGAACTGCGTGGCCACATCGCGCAGATCAAGGGGTGGATGGCCGAGGAGGGACGCGATCCCGAGGGCCTCGACGTGGCCTGCGCGGGCGTCGACGAGCCGGCCCCCGGCGCCCGCGCCGGCGAGTGGCTCGACCACATCGCAGGGCTGGAGCGGATCGGCGTGACCTGGATGGCGGTGCCGTGCGACACGGCCTCGCGGTCGGCCTCCGTCGACAGCGTGAGCGCCTTCGGCCACGACGTGATCGCCGCGGCCCGCTGACGAGGAGACGCGGAGCGGGCTCAGCGTCCGAACACCGACTCGGCGCCGCGCGCCTTGAACAGTTCCACGAACGCCCTGCCCTCCCTGCGCAGCACCGTGGCGGGATCACTCTCCAGGGCGTTGTCCCGGAACATGCGCTTGGTCAGCCGCAGTTGCAGCTCGGGAAAACCGCCGATCCGGGCGGCGACGTCCACGGCGGTGGCCGGCAGCTCCTCGTCATCGACGACGCAGGTGACCAGGCCGATGCGCTCCGCCTCCACGGCATCGATCGTCCGTGCCCGCAGGCACAGATCGACCGCTCTGCCCTCCCCCACGATCCGCGGCAACAAGGCGGAGCAGCCCAGCTCCGGCATGGCTCCGACCTTCAGGAAGGCGAAGGAGAAGGTCGCCGAGCGCGCGGCGACGCGCAGGTCGGTCGCGAGGAGATGGGTCACTCCGAGGCCGACGGCGGGGCCGTTGACCGCCGCGACGACCGGCTTGGAGTCCCGCATCAGATGCAGCCAGCCGTGGTCGGGGGACATCGCCAGCGAACCCACACTGGGCCGGCGCCCACGCCCGTCGCGCGGTTCAGGGGCCGCCCCGACGTCCACTCCCGCGCTGTAGACCGGGCCGGTGGCCGTGAGCACCACGGCGGCCACTGCCTGCGACGCGTTCGCCCGTTCGACGGCCGCCACCACCTCGCGGTAGACCGGCACGCTCCAGGCGTTCCGGCACCGGGGACGGTCCACGGTGACGACCGCCACCCGGCCCTGCTCCGCGTAGCGGACCTGCCCGGTGGGTGTTCCGTCCGGCGCCGCCGATCCGTCCATTCTTCCTCCCGCTTCCCTGTCGCCGGGCGAGAGCCCTTGCGGCGGAACTCAATCCTACGCCATTCTATCTATGATTGATAATTTCAATCTCTTGGTGACAACCGTCTCGCGAAACAGCCGATCGGAGGACCGCCCGTGCCCGACCCTCACTTCGGCCGCATCACCGACGAGAAGATCGAACGTCTGCGCGGCCGCATCGGAGTCGATCTCGATCCGGACAACTTCAGGAGTCCGACGGCTGCCGAGACCGCCGAGCCGCAGGCGGCGTACAGCGGCTTCAACCAGCAGGTGACCCCGGACGGCGTGCGCCATTTCGTGCACGGATACGGCGACGACGATCCGCTGTACTGCGATCCGGTCCACGCCACGAAGAGCTTCTGGAACACCCTCGTCGCCCCGCCCACGTTCGTCTGGACGATGTACCTGCCGCCCGCGGACAACGACGTCACCTTCCGTGGCGGCGACGGGCCGCCCCTGCGGCTGCGGCCCGAACTGCGCCCGCTGTTCGACGGCGATCCGCTGCGCGGTACGGGTGCGCTCCAGTCACGCCTGGAGTACGAGTTCTACCGGCCGCTGCGGGAGGGCGACCGTCTGTTCGCCAAACGGACCCTGCTGAACATCGAGGACAAGCACAGCAGTTGGGGTGGCAGGGCGGCCCACGTCACCTGGGGCGTGGTGACCTGGAACCAGCACGGCGAGCTGGTGCACCTGCAACGCGGCACCTGGATCCGGGCCGAGCGGCGGCCCGCCCGGACCGACGGCACAGCGGGCCGGGACCGGGCGGTGCAGCCGCCCGCCGAGCCCTACTCCCAGGCACAGCTCGACGAGATCGACGCCGCCTACGCCGCGGAACACCGCCGGGGCGGCGACCCCCTCTTCTGGGAGGACGTGACCGTCGGCGAGGAACTGCCCGTCCTCGTCAAGGGGCCCCTGCGCCTGACGGACGTGATCCTGTGGCACGCCGGCTTCGGCCAGGCCTTCCCGACGTTCGCCTTCCGACGCGCGTACGAGAAGCGGCTGGAGACACCCGGGCTGTACACACCGAACGAGTACAACGTGCCGGACATCGTCCAGCGGATGCACTGGGACGCACAATGGGCCCGCAAGGTCGGCGCGGCCGAGCGGTACGACTACGGGGCGCTGCGGGAGACGTGGCTGTGCCAGCTGGTGACCGGCTGGGCCGGCGACGAGAGCTGGATCACCGGACTCGAGGTGGAACACCGGAAGTTCAACTACATCGGCGACACGACCTGGCTGAAGGGAAAGGTCCTCGGCAAGAGCAGCGTCGGCGGGCAGCATCGGGTGCGCCTGTCCGTGTGGTGCGAGAACCAGCGGGGCGAAGTGACCTCGCCGGCCACCGCCGAGGTCGCCCTGCCCACCCGCACGGCACACCTCACGCTGCCGGGCCCCCGGTGCGAGGATCCGATCGACCTGCTCCGCTCGGAGACCGCACGACTGGCGCGGCACACGGCATGAGGCGGCGGCCGCACCCCCTCGCGCGTCCCGCGGCCGGACTCCCGGCCGGTGGCCGCTGCAACGACCCGAAGACGACCGTGCTTCCCTCCGTCACCCTGACAGCCTCGCTGCCCTGCGTGTCGCGGGACCCGGACAGAGGACTTGATCCGCGTGCACACCTATGAGCTACGGCGCAACGACCCCTCCCTCGACGAGGACCAGCGAGCGGTGCATGAGGTCTTCCACGACTTCTTCGCCCGCCGGTGCCCACCCGAGGTGGTCCGGGCGGCCCAGCCCCTGGGATTCGACCCGGCTCTGTGGTCGCGGCTCCTCGAACTCGGCGTCGCCACCATGGGACTTCCCGGCTCGCTCGGCGGCGACGACGCCACCCTCGTCGACCTCGCGCTGGTCGCCGAGGAGTGGGGGCGCCACCTGGCGCCGGTCCCCCTGGCCGGCCAGGTCACCGCGATCCGCCTCCTCGGCCGTCTCGACGCCCCGCGTGACTGCCTGACGGCCGCCGGGGACGGACGGCCCCTCGCCCTGGCTCTGACGCCCTCGGTGCCCGGCGCCTCCCAGCTCGTCCCCGACGCGGCCATCGCGGCGGACGTGATCGCCCTGGTCGGCGACGAGCTCGCGCTGTACCGGCACGGCGAGCCCGGCAGGCACCTGCCCAACCAGGGCTGCACCCCGCTGGCGCGCTGGTCGCCGCAGGACGCGGTGGAGCGCTTCGTGCTCGCCACGGGACCAGCGGCCCGCGCGGCCCACGACGCGGCCGTGTCCGAGTGGAAACTGCTGCTCGCCGCAGGGCTCGTCGGGCTCGCGGACGCCGCCCTCGGGCTCGGTGTGGAGTTCGCGCGGACCCGGGAGACGATGGGGGTCCCGATCGGTTCCCTCCAGGGCGTCGCCTACCCCCTGGTCGACGGTGCGATCGAGATCGCCGGCAGCCGGAACCTGGTACGCAAGGCCGCCTGGCTGACCCAGCACGAGCCCGGCACCCGTCCCGAACTGCCGCTGATGGCCCTGGTCAGCGCCCGCAGGACCGCCACGCGGGCCACCTCGGTCTCCGTACACGCGCAAGGCGGACTCGGATTCACCACCGAGGCGGACGTCAGTCTCCATTTCCTGCGCGCCAAGGGGTGGGGCGCGCTCGCGGGCGACCCGGCCGCGGACCTGGCGCGCATCGGTGCCCTGCTGACGGCGAAGGCGGCTTCCCACCGCCCCGGCCAGGAGAGGACGGCATGGACTACGGCCTCGTAGACCTGACACCGGGTCAACAGAATTTCGCCGCGGAGCTGACCGCGTTCCTCGACACCCACATCACCGCACAGGTCCTGGCCCATGAGGAGGCGACCGGCGACGGCTTCCACGAGCAGGTCCACCTGGCACTCGGCGGCCGGGGGTGGCTGATGCCCCACTGGCCGACGGAGGACGGCGGCGCGGGCCTCGACGAGGTGTGCTGCCACATCCTGGAGCGCGAGCTGGAGCGCCACCGTGTGCCGACCACCACCCTGGGCACGACCCGCCTGGTGTGGGAGGCGGTGGGGCGGTACGCCGAACCGGAGCTGCGCGAGACGCTGCGCGGGCGGGTCGCCTCCGGCGAGGTCCGGTTCTGTCTCGGCTACACCGAGCAGGACGGCGGCTCCGACATCGCGGCCGCCAAGCTCAAGGCGGTCCGGGACGACGACGGCGACTGGCACCTGAACGGCGCCAAGATGTTCACGACCGGTGCGCACAACTGCCAGTACGCCTTCCTGCTCACCCGCACCGATCCGAGCCTCCCCAAGCATCGGGGGATGACGATGTTCCTCGTCCCGCTCGGTCTGCCGGGCGTCGCGATACAGGGGATACGGGCGTTCAGCGGTGAGCGCACCAACCTCGTGTACTACGACGACGTGCGGCTTCCCGACCGGTATCGGCTCGGCGAGATCAACGGCGGCTGGACGGTGCTGCGGGGGCCGCTGGACGCCGAACACGGCCAGGTCACGCGGACCGGGCTCGGCGACCTGTCGCGCGGCGGACCGTTCGTGCGGGTGCTGGAGCGCGCGCTGCGGGCGGCGGCCGGCTGGGCCACCGTCCCCGGACCGGACGGCCGGTGCCCCGCCGACGACCCGACCGTGCTGGCCCGCCTGGGGTCCGCCCTGACCGATGCCGAGGCGGCGCTGTGCACCCCCGGCGCGGAGGGCCGGGTGAAGGGCTCGGAGGTACTCCTGGAGAGCGCCGCCGAACTGCTCGACCTCGTCGGGCCGGAGGCCCTGCTGCAGCACGGCGCCGACCGTCTCCTCGCGGACGGCGCCCTGGACCACGCGCACCGCTTCGGCCCCGGCACCGCGACGTACGGCGGCACGGTCGAGGTGTTCCGGAACGTCATCGCCCAGCAGGTCCTGGAACTGCCACGCCCGGCCTATCCGGGCAGCAGGCGGTTCCTGCCCGGCACAGCCGCCGGGACGGAGGCCGGTCGCCCGTGACGATCACCGTGACCGGAGCCGACCAGCAGCAGGCCTGGGCGGACCGGGTCGTGCCGCCGGTGGAGCGGGTCCGGCCGGGGCTGTGGTCGGTGCCGACGCCCTTTCCCGGCAACCCGCTGCGCTATGTCCTCGCGTACGCCCTGGAGTACGCGGGCGGCATCGCGCTCATCGACACCGGCTGGCCCTGCGAGGAGGCGTGGGAGGGCCTGAAGTCGGGCCTGACCGCGGCGGGTTGGGGGATCGACGACGTCAAGGCGGTGCTCGTCACCCACGGCCACCTCGACCACCTCGGCCTCGCGGCGCGCGTCAGGGAGCACTCGGGGGCCTGGATCGCCCTGCACGAGGCGGACGCGGCCCTTGTGCAGCGCGCCCCGGGCGTCATCGCGCGCGGTGGGTTCGATCTCTGGCTCGCCCGGCGCGGCGGCGATGTCGACCGGATACGCCGCGACGCCCGTGAGGACGGGCAGGCCGCGGCCGTCCAGGACGCGCCGCTGGTCCCCGACCGTTTCCTCGACGACGGCGGACACCCGCTCGGCCCGGACAGCGGCCTCGTCTCCCTGTGGACGCCCGGACACACCCCCGGGCACACGTGTTTCTACGACAGCGAGCGCGACGTCATGTTCACCGGAGATCACGTGCTGCCCCGCATCACCCCCCACATCAGCCCGTCCCCCCTCGCTCCGTCGGAGCCCCTGGGCGACTACCTGGCCTCCCTCGGGCGGCTGTCGCGGTGGGACCCGGCCGAGGTCCTCCCCGCTCACGAGTACCGCTTCGCAGGCCTCGCGGACCGGGTCCGGGACATCGGCGCGCATCATGCCGCCCGGCTCGTCGAGGTCCTGGAGGCGGTGAGCGGACTGCCCGGTGCCAGCAGCGCGGAGGTCGCGGCCGCGTTGCGCTGGAGCCGCCCGTGGGAGCAGATGCGCGGACTGCCCGAGCGCTTCGCGATCGGTGAGGCCTACGCCCACCTGCTCCACCTGGCGAAGACGGGACACGTGCGCAACGACGGGGAGGACATCGACAGTTGGTCCCTGGTCCGCGATGACGCCTTGTCGTCCCCCTGACAGCTTTCCCCTCCTGGAAGACCTGGTCATACACATATGAGAGTGAAGGGGTGTGCCATGAGCCGGCTCGGAAAGCCCCGTACGTGCGGCGTCCCGCCGCGGCAGACAGCGGCCCGAGCCGAGGAGACAGCATGAGCCAGGTCTCCTTCGGGCGCAGGCTGAGCCTGCTCGCGCAATCGGATCCCGACCTGACGGCAGTCGTCTTCGCCACGTCCGACGGCACCGACGTACCGATCCGCCTGTCGGAACTGGACCGCCGGTCCAACCAGACGGCCCGAGCTCTCTCCGAAGCCGGCGTGGGCCAGGACGACATCGTCGCGGTGGGTCTCGGCAACACTCCGCACCATCTCTACGCCACGTTCGGCGCGTGGAAGGCCGGCGCCTCGGTCCTTCCCCTGCGCCGGGACCTGCCTCCGTGGGAGGCCGGCCGACTGGTGGACGTCTGCGCACCGCGAGCCGTCGTGGCCGACTGGCCGGAGCTGGCGGCAGGCACACTGGACACCGCGTGGCTGGAGCACACCGCGGACCTCTCCGACGCACCGGTGCCGGACCGCACACCCCGCTCCGCCAGCCTGGTCGCCACCTCGGGCTCGACGGGGCTGCCGAAGGTGGTGCAGGTGCCCAACACCGGTACCTACGACGAGGAATCCGATCCCTCGTCCCTGGTACCGCCTCCCGGTTCCGTGTTCCTCACCGCGTGCCCGCTCTACCACGCCAATGGCTTCCGGTTCTGCTATCCGCCCATCCTGGGGGCGAACAGCGTCGTCCTCATGGAGAAGTTCGACGCCGAGCTGGCGCTGCGCCTCATCCAGCGATACCACGTCACCCACACGACCATGGTGCCGACCATGCTGCAGCGGATCGTACGACTGGAGAACGCCTCCTCCTACGACCTGAGCAGCCTGCGGCAACTCATCTACGGAGCCGCGCCGCTTCCCGAGTGGGTGGTGCGCGAGCTGTTCAGGCTCGTTCCCCCCGAGATCTTCTCCCTCGTCTACGGTTCCAGCGAGAACGTCGGCGTCGTCATGGGCACGGGCACCGACTGGCTGGAGCGGCCGGGCACGACGGGGCGCCCTCTCGACTGCGACCTGCGCATCACCGGCGGCGACAACCAGGAGGTGCCGGCCGGGCAGGTCGGCGAGATCTATCTCCGGCCGCACCGGCCCGGCCGCCCGTTCTCCTACGTCGGCGCGGAGACACCCGCCCCCGACCCGGACGGCTACTGGACGCTCGGCGACCTGGGGCACGTCGACTCGGCCGGCTACCTCTACATCGCCGACCGCCGCCACGACCTGATCATCAGCGGCGGTGCCAACGTCTACCCCGCAGAGGTCGAGGCGGCCCTCAGCGAGCACCCGGAGGTGGCCGACACCGTGGTCATCGGACTGCCCGACGCCGAGTGGGGCCACCGCGTACACGCCCTCGTCCAGCCGGTCCCCGGGGCCGAACCGGACACCGCGGCGCTGCGGGCGCACTGCAGGCAGCGACTGGCCGCGTACAAGGTCCCCAAGACGTTCGAGATCCTTCCGGCCATCGCGAGAACCAGCGCGGGCAAGGTCAACCGCTCCGCCCTCGTCGCCGAGCGCACCCGTCAGCCGTCTGCCACGTGAGGGAACGACCATGGAGAAGAGCTTCATCCAGTACGAGGTGAGCGAGCGGATCGCCACCATCACGCTCGACCGCCCGGAAGCGGCCAACGCGCAGACCCTCGCGCTGCTCGACGACCTGGACGCGGCCTGGTGTCGCGCGGCCGCGGACCCGGAGGTTCGCGTCATCGTCCTGCAGGCCAACGGCAAGCACTTCTCGGCCGGCCACGACATCAAGGGCGTGGGTGCGCCGGGCGAGGCTCCCGGCTGGTCCCTCGCCGGCATCTACGAGACCGAGGCCCGCCGGTTCCTGGAGTACTCGCTGCGTTGGCGCAACGTGCCCAAACCCTCCATCGCCGCGGTGCAGGGCGTGTGCATCTCCGGTGGCCTCCTGCTGTGCTGGCCGTGCGACCTGATCATCGCGGCCGACAACGCCGTGTTCTCCGACCCGGTGGTCAACATGGGGATCGGCGGCGTCGAGTACCACGGGCACACCTGGGAGTGGGGAGCACGCAAGGCGAAGGAGATGCTCTTCACCGGGCGCGGCATGGACGCGCGCGAGGCCGAGCGCCAGGGCATGGTCAACCGGGTCGTTCCGCTCGACGTGCTGCGCGCGCAGACCCGGGCGCTGGCCGCCGAGATCGCCGTGAAGCACCCCTTCGCCCTCCGCCAGGCCAAGCGCGCCGTCAACCAGACGCTGGACGTGCAGGGCTTCTACGCCGCGGTGCAGTCCGTCTTCGACATCCACCAGACCGGCCACGGGCACGCGCTGAGCGAGTCGGGCCTGCCGATCCTCATGCTCCTGGACGACATGAAGTCCGGCATCGCCGCGGACGGCGAGCGCCGATCGGCCGGAACCACCTCGCTTCAGTGACATCCGCCTTCGGAGGACATCACCATGACCCACCTGGAATTCCCGGTGTTCGACGCCGACAACCATCTGTACGAGACGGAGGACGCCTTCACCCGTCATCTGCCGTCCCGGCACAAGAACCTGTTCCGCTTCGTCGAGATCGACGGACGCAAGAAGCTGGTCGTCCGGAACCAGATCACCGAGTTCATCCCCAACCCCACCTTCGAGGTGGTCGCCAGGCCCGGCGCCCACAAGATCTTCTATTCGGGCAGGAACCCGGAGGGCAAGACCCTGCGCGAACTGACGGGCGAGCCGATGCGCTCCGTTCCGGCGTTCCGCGAGCCGGCGGCGCGCCTGAACCTCCTCGACCAGCAGGGCGTCCACGCGGCGGTGATGATCCCCACGCTGGCCAGCCTGATCGAGGAACGCCTCAAGGACGACCCGGACCTGACCATGGTCGCCCTGCGCGCGTTCAACGACTGGCTCCACGACCAGTGGACGTACGACTACCGAGGACGCATCTTCGCCACCCCCATCGCGACACCGTGCGCCGGTGAACAGGGCGTCGCCGAGCTGGAGCGGGTCCTGGAACGCGGGGCGAAGGTCGTGCTGATGCGTCCGGGGCCGGTCGCCGGACTGCGCGGCACCCGCTCCCCCTTCCTGCCGGAGTTCGATCCCTTCTGGGCCCGTGTGCAGGAGGCCCGGCTCCCGGTGATCCTGCACGCCTCGGACAGCGGCTACCAGGAGTACCTCAACACCTGGGAGGGCACCGGCGGGGAGTACGTGGCCTTCAGGCCGAAGTCGTTCGCGTATGTCGCCGACGGCGGCCGGATCATCCAGGACACCTTCGCCTCGGCCATCTGCCACGGCATGCTGGACCGCTTCCCCGGTGTGCGCCTGATCAGCGTCGAGAACGGTGGCAGCTGGGTTCCCCTGCTGCTGAACAACCTGGAGCAGGCGTACCGGAAAATGCCGCGCGATTTCGCCGGGCACCCGGTGGAGGTGTTCAAGAGGTCCGTCTGGGTGAACCCCTTCTGGGAGGAATCGCTCGACCGTCTCATCGATCTGATGGGTGCCGACCGGATCTGCTTCGGCTCCGACTACCCCCACCCCGAAGGCCTCGGCGAGCCCCTGGAGTTCCTCGACGAGGTCGGCCACCTCGATCCCGCCGGCCTGCGCCGGATCATGTCGGACAACATGTTCGAACTGCTCGACCTGCCACGGCCGGTGGGAGCCGTCGGCTGACGCGTACCCCGCTTCCCCGGAGATGACCCCGGGTGCGGACGCGGGCCGCGCGGCCGCGCACGGGGGGGGTGCCTCTATCTCTTTCGTCAAGCGAGGCGTGGGGTTCGGGGTTCGTAGAAGGTGCCGTCGCGGAGCATTGCGAACAGCACGTTGATCC